>PLLD01000146.1 GCA_003141205.1 Gemmatimonadota bacterium | reverse complement strand
CCGGTCATGCGCCCACTCCGGTCATGCGCTCGCCCGCTCTCGCGCTCCTCGGTATCGCTCGGCCCGCGCATCCTGCTCCGCGTTCCACACCGCCGGCACCGCCATGCAGCCGAGCGTCCGCGTTCCCTCGCGCGCACCGTGCCAATCGGATCCCCCGCTCCGCACCAACCCCATCGCATCCGCAATCGCGCCGAGACGGGCCACATCCTCCGCGGAGTGACTCGGGTGCAGCACCTCCACGCCGTCGATCCCCTGGTCCGCGAGCGAGCGCACCCGCGCGACGGTGCCGTCGCGTCCGGGGTGCGCGTAGACGGCCACACCCCCCGCGCCGTGGACCAGCTCCGCCGCCTCCGCGACCGCAAGCCGCGGCTTCGCGACGTACCCCGGCCCTCCGAGCCCGATGTATTGCCGGAAGGCATCGCGGACGTCACGGACCCATCCGCCGGCAATGAGAGCCCGCGCGACGTGCGGGCGGCCGACCGCTCCCCCCGCGGCATGCACCAGCACCGCGTCCAGCGTGACCGGGACCCCGGCGGCATTGAGAGCGCCGACCATCGCCGCCGCCCGGGCCGTCCGGGCCGCACGGAAGTCGGCCAGGGCCGGCTCCAGGTACCGGAGATCCCGGAGCTGCAATCCGAGGATGTGGACCTCCTGCTCCCCCTCGCTCGCGCTGAGCTCCACGCCCGCCACAACATCGATCCCGAGCGCCAACCCCGCGGCGCGCGCAGCCGCCACGCCGTCCACCGTGTCGTGATCCGTGAGCGCGATCGCCTCGAGTCCCGCCGCACGGGCGGCCGCCACGACATCACCGGGCGCGGCGGATCCATCCGACGCCGTCGAATGGGCGTGCAGATCGACGCAGCCACTCACCCCGCGTCGCGCGGACCGACACGCCGCGTCCTCAAGGACTCTGCCGTCAGGGGGCGTAGCCCGCTTCCGGCGACGTCGCGCTGGGCTGCGACATGCCGAACAGGCGCAGGAGATCGCCGTCGCCGAGCTCGGCGAATGACGCTTCGCGCGACCGCGTGTGGAGGGGAGAATACCGCGTCACACGGACCTCGCGCGCCTCCCCCGTTCCGTGCACGAAGATGAGCCCGAACTCGTCGCGGTCGTACTGCGTCACGAATCCCGACGGGTACACCCGCCACGTCTTCCCGGCGGCCGAAATGCTACGCGCCAACATCGCGACGACCCTCCCGACCACATTCCGTCACAGCACGATCTCCTTGTAGACCCGCGTCGGATCCACTCCGACGGGATGTGGCGACGCGCGTTGCGCCGCGATCAGCACGCCGGCGTCGGGCGCCTCGACGAACTCGATGAAGGCGCCTCTCAGCTCCGCGTCCTCGAACAGCCAGTAGTGGCATTGGGCGGCGTCGTAATGCGAGCGCAACGTCCGGGCCCGCGCGAGCAGCCGCTCGCGGTCGCCCTGCGGGACGACGGTCCGCTGGAGCGTCAAGGCCCGGGGCATGGCTAGACCGCTCCCTCGGGAAAGGCCTCGAGCTGCCGCTTCACGAAGGCCATGAACTCGTCCGCGACGGCGCCGTCGATGAGTCGGTGATCGAACGAGATCGAGAAATAGGCGCAGGTCCGAATGGCGATCGTGTCCTCCCCATCCGGGCCGGCGATGACCTTGGGCCGCTTCTCGATCGCGCCGATACCGAGAATCGCGACCTGCGGCTGGTTGATGATCGGAGTCCCCATGAGCGAGCCGAAGACCCCCGGGTTCGTGATCGTGAACGTGCCGTCCTCGACCTCGTGCGGCTGCAGACGCTTGGACCGGGCCCGGGCGGCCAGATCGGTCAGCGCCCGCGTCAGCCCGACGAGCGACAGCGTGTCGGCCCCCTTGATCACCGGAACGAGCAGCCCCCACTCGAGCGCGACGGCGATCCCGATGTTGTATTGCTTGCGATAGATCACGTCCGACCCGCGAATCGCGGCGTTCAGGGCGGGGAATGCCTTGAGCCCTTCCACGACGGCGCGAATCACGAACGGCATGTAGGAGAGCCGCGCCCCCCCCTGCGCCTCGATCTCCGCCCGTTTCTTCGCCCGGATGCGCGCCACGCGCGTGAGGTCCACCTCGAAGAAGGAGGTCACGTGCGCCGCAGTGCGCCGCGAGACCACCATGTGGTCGCGGATCAGCTGCCGCATCTTCGACATCGGTTCGACGACGTCGCCCGGCCACGGCTCCGCGAGCGGGAGGGACGGACCGTCGTCCACCACGGGCCGCCGCGAGCCGACGGGGGTGGCGGGTGTCCCGGCACCCGACTCGATGAAGGCCGAGATGTCCCGCTTGGTCACTCGACCGGCAATCCCGGTGCCCGTCAGCGCCGCGATCTCAATGCCATGCTCCGCCGCGATCTTGCGCACGAGCGGGGAGCTGCGCGTCCGAATGCGCTCCTCGAACGAGCTTCCCCCATTGCCCGTTCCCACGCCAGCGGGTGCGTGCCCGGCCGCGACCGGAGCCGCCGGTGCAGCGCGCGCCGGCGCAGGCGAGGGGGCCGAGGACGGACTCGCCGACGGCGCCGAGGGCGCCGAGGGCGCCGAGGGCGCCGGAACGACCACGCCTGCCATCGCCGCGGTCTCGATCCGCGCCACCACCGTTTGAACGGCAACGGTCTGCCCGGCCGTCACGATGATCTCGGCGAGCGTCCCCGCGACGGGCGACGGAATCTCCGCGTCGACCTTGTCGGTCGAGATCTCGAAGATCGGCTCATCCCGCTTGACGGGATCTCCGAGCTGCTTCAGCCATTTCGAGACGGTCCCTTCTGCAATCGACTCGCCCATCTGGGGCATGACGACATCGATCCGAGCCATGCACTCACCTCACGTCATTCGTATGGTTCGACGGCGTCGCGCCCCGTCGGGGCCACACCAACCGGCCCACCACCAGCGCGGGGAGCGTGACGGCGCCGATCAATCCGCCCCATCCCGCGAACGCAGTCCAATTGCAGGCGGGCAGCCCCGGTTCGTAGCGACACCCACTGACCCAACTGTATATCCGTCCGACGAGCACACCGACCATCCCGACACTGAAAAAGCCCAGCACGACCATGACGCACCCAATCCCCAGCGCGCGAGCGACCAGGGCCTGTCTCTCCCCTCTACTTTCTCCCTGCTCCTCTCCGTCCTTCTCCACTCAATATCGCGCGATCGTCCGCGCCGCGCCCACGATGTCGGCCGTCTGGGGCAGAACGTAGTCCTCGAGCTGCGGGGCGTACGGCAACGGCACGTCCGCGGCAGTCACGCGCATGACGGGCGCGTCCAGCCATTCGAACGCCCGTTCGGTGATGCGCGCCGTGATCTCGCCGGCCACGCCCCCCGTGCGCGTGTCCTCGTGCACGATCAGCACCCGATTCGTCTTGCGCACGGTCGCGATGATCGCGTCGTCGTCGAGCGGCGACAGCGACCGGAGGTCGAGGACCTCGACCGAGAGTCCGTCGGCACGCTCCAGCTCCTCCGCCGCCTCCAGCGCCTTCCACACCGTCGCCGAGTACGTGATGATCGAGAGATCCCGTCCCTCGCGCGCCACCCGCGCCTGGCCGATCGGAACGACGTGATCGCCGCTCGGCATCGTCTCCTTCACGCGCCGGTAGAGATACTTGTGCTCGAAGAAGAGAACGCAGTCGTCGTCGCGGATCGCAGCCTTCAGCAATCCCTTCGCGTCTGACGCCGTGGCGGGAGAGACGATCTTGAGGCCCGGCGTGTGCAGGAACGCCGCTTCCGGGTTCTGCGAGTGGAACGGCCCGCCCCGCACGTAGCCGCCGCTCGGCCCCCGCACCACCATCGGACACGGCAGCATGGCGCGATAGCGCGCCGTCGCCACGTAGTTGGTCAGGATGTCGTAGGCGCAGGAGATGAAGTCGATGAACTGCATCTCGCACACGGGCCGCATCCCCATATGCGCCGCACCGGCCGCGGCCCCGACGATCGCCACCTCGGACACCGGCGTGTCGATCACGCGGTTCTCCCCGAAGCGTTGCATGAGCCCGTCCGTCACCTTGAACGCGCCGCCGTACGCGCCGATGTCCTCGCCGAGGCAGAAGACGGCCGGATCGCGCTCCATCTCCTCGATCAGTCCCTCGCGGATCGCCTCGAGATAGGTGATCTCAGCCATCGTAGGTGCCCCACCCGGCCGGACGCTCCGCCGCCGCCGCCGCCGCCGGCGCTCCGGACCCCTCGCGGAACCAGAGCGGCGGGACCGCTGGCGGATCGGCGTACACGCCCACCAGTGCGTCCAGGGCCTGTGGCGGCGGCGACGCATCCGCCGTGTCCGTCGCGGCATCGATCTCCGCCTGGACACGGGCATCGATCGCGGCGAGCTCCTGCGGCTCGACCCCTTCGCGATCCCGCAAAACGGCAGCGTATCGGTCGATCGGATCGTTCTCGCGCGACCAGCGCTCGATCTCCCCCTCGGGCACGTAGGACTGATTGTCGTGCTCCGCGTGCCCCTTTCTCCGATACGTGATGAGCTCGATGAGCGTGACGCCCCCGCCCGCCCGCGCCCGATCCACCGCGCGCTTCGTCACGTCGTACGTCGCCAGCACATCGTTGCCATCGGCCTGCTCGCCCGGGACGCCGTAGCCGGCCGCCTTGTCGACGAGATGCCGCGCCGCCGTTTGGCGTGACGTCGGCGTCGAGTACGCGTACCCGTTGTTCTCGACGATGACGACGAGCGGGCAGCGCTGCACGGCCGCGAAATTGATCCCCTCGTGGAACGCCCCCGTCGATGTCGCGCCGTCGCCGACGTAGACGAGCCCCACGCGGCGCTCCCCGCGCACCTTGAACGACAGAGTGACGCCGGCCATGACCGGCACCATGTCCCCCAGATGCGAGATCTGGCCGATGAATCCGCGCCGGACGTCGCCGAAGTGGATGTTGAGCTCGCGCCCGCGGGTCGGGGAATCCCCCTTCGCCATGTATTGTCGCAGGATCTCGAGCGGCGTCGCACCCTGCACGAGCATCGAGCCGAGATTGCGGATCAGTGGGGAGAGGATGTCGCCCTGCGTCCGGTCCAGGGCGTACGCGCTGCCCACCGCGTCCGCCTCCTGCCCGAGCGATCGGAACAGACCCCCGACAACCTTGGTCTGCCGGTACAGGCTCACGAGCCGCTCCTCGAGCGTGCGCGTGAGGCGCATGAAATAGTACAGCTCGAGCTTTTCGGCTCGGCCGAGCGCCGGGGCCGCCGCAACGGGCAGCGGCGCCGCCGGCGACCCGTTCGGAGTGATGGCAGGACGCGTGGCGGCCCTCTGCGCCATCAGGGAGCCTCCCCGCGCGCGCCGAGGACCTCCTGTCGCCAATCCATCGTCTCGAGCGGCTGCGTGGAATCGCGCCGGAATTGCAGCCCAATCGCCCAGGGGCCGGACGTAATGAAGCTCAGCTTCCCGTAATACGTCCCCGCCTGCGGTCCCCGGGTCAAGCCATCCCAGGGATTGGCGCCGTCCGCACTGGTCGCATAGATCCGGCCCTCCCCTCCTTCGATCGGCTGACTCGATGTCTTGTCGCGGACTTCGATACGGAAGACCACCGGCTCGCGCGCGTGCGGAGGCACGGGATCCGACGACACGCGCACGGCGAGATCCTGCGTCCAGAGTCGGATCGGCGGAATCTGCGCGGGACCGCAGGCCGCCACGACCACCGCGGCCGCACAGGCCACCAGCCACACCGCCCTCCGTCCATCCGGCGTCGCGCGGGCCGGACCGATCACGCGTAGTACTCCAGCCCGAGATGCGTGATCTGCTCCTCGCCCGCCAGGTGTCGCAGGGTGTTCTTGAGCTTCATCTGCTGGATGAAGAGATCGTGCTCGGGGGCGAGTCCCGGTGCGGCCATCGGGCTCTTGTAATAGAACGAGAGCCACTCCTGGATCCCCTTCAGGCCGGCGCGCTGCGCGAAGTCGGAAAAGAGCGCGAGATCGAGCACGAGCGGCGCGGCAAGGATGGAATCGCGACAGAGAAAGTTGATCTTGATCTGCATCGGATAGCCCATCCACCCGACGATGTCGATGTTGTCCCAGCCTTCCTTGTTGTC
>PLLD01000034.1 GCA_003141205.1 Gemmatimonadota bacterium | reverse complement strand
TTCGGTCACCGTTCACGTAGAGTGGCTCTGCCACGACGTGAACGGTGACCGAACGACGCCGGAAATGGCGTTAATGACCGGTTACGCTGCAAGCGGTAGGCCACAACGGGCGCAGAAGCGTGCATCCGGATCCGAAATGGCAGCGAGACATGTGCCGCACTGACGTATGGGGGGGCGCTCGGATTGCCGGATCTCAGCCAGTGCCCGAGGGGCGTAGGTCGCGCGCAGCTCCGCGTAGTCGGTGTCGGACAGCTTCCCTGTCGCGCGGTCGAACTCGATCTCCCGCAATGCGTCGATGGCAGGGACGGCATCCGACTCGGTCGCGTCCCGCGGGGACGCCATGGGATGCGCGCGCCGGTAGCCGGGGGTGAGAAGCGGGAGGATGACCACGACGATGATGCCGGCGACGAGCGCGGCGCCGAGGACGAGCGCGATCACGGGTCGTCGTGGCGCAGCGCGGCGTCGAGCCGGGCCCATTCATCCGGCGTCGCGTCCGTCGCCATCGGTGCGTCAGGTGGGCCGGCAGCGGGGGACGCCGCACCAGCCAGGGCGGCTCGGCGCCAACGGCCGATGAGGACCGCGACCCCTACGGCCGCGCCTCCGAGCACGACGAATGGCGTGAGATAGCCTGCCCAGTTGAACCCGCTGGCCCACGGCGCCATGAGGACCCTTTCACCGTAGACGGCCGCAAAGGCGTGCAGGATCTCGTCGCCCGTATAGCCGCCCGCGATGAGGCGAAGGACATCGGCGTGCATGGCGGGTGACACGGGGCAGGTAAAGTCGGTGGTCCGGCAGGTGTAGATGTCGAGCGTGCAGCCACACTGACAATGGATCCGGTGCTCGAGGGCGTCACGCGCATCGGCGGTCATCGCGCTGGCGCCCGTCCTGTCGGGCAGGCGTACCGGACGGTAGCGCGACTCGTCCATGGGCCCGCTCATCGTCATGCGTGCGTCCTGCCCCTGCGCGCGGGCGGGCCGTCCGATGGCAGCCGTCGCGCCGGCGGCGCCGAGCGCCAGGAGGAACTCGCGCCGGGTGCGCGTCACGCGTGCGCCGTCGCCTCGGGCCGCAGGACGGTGTTGTACCCGCTGCGGTCGCGCGCGCGCTGAGTCTGGGGCCACATCACGATGAGACCCCCCAGGGCCATCGTGATCCCCCCGTACCATACCCACCACACGAGGGGGTTGAACGTGATGCGAAGCTCCGCCGCGTCATTTTCCCGGACGCCGGTCAGCACGACGTAGACGTCCTCCATCGGACGCTCGAGGATCCCGACAGCGGTCGCCGGCTCGAAGGTTGGATTCCCGCGGCTGTCGAAGTGTTGGCGCTTCTCCGTCTCGATGAGCGGCATCGGCTGGCCGTCGCGCGTCGGCTTGAGGGAGACCGCGGTGACGTGCCGGTTGAGCTGGTCGTACACGGAGACGCCGTTGCTCGTGAAGCGCCAATGGTGACCGTAGGGGTCGATGGCCGCATACGACTCGCCGGCGTGCAGGGTGACGTCCGCCTCGCGCTTGAATGCGAGCCCCGCGAAGGCGCAGAAGAGGATGACCACTCCCGCGTGCACGATGTAGCCCCCGTAGCGACGGCGGTTGCGCGCCACGAGATGGGCGAGGCCGGCGACGGCGGACTCCCCGTGCAGGCGCATGCGGGCCCGGGTCCCCTTCCAGAACTCCTGCAGAATCGTGGTCGCCACGAAACCGGCGAGCGTGTACGCGATCAGGGCGTGTCCCTCGCGCATCCCGAGAGCGAGCAGCAGGGCCCCGGCCGCCAGCCCGCCGAAGAGGGGAAGGGCGAACTGCCGCTGGAGATTGGCCACCGAGGCGCGCCGCCATGCGATGAGCGGGCCGATTCCCGTGAGGGCGAGAAGCAGCAGGCCGAGCGGCACGTTGACGAGATTGAAGAAGGGGGCCGCCACGGTGATCTTCGTCCCGCGCACCGCTTCGCTCAAGATCGGAAAGAGCGTTCCCCAGAGCACCGAGAACGCGATCCCGACGAGCAGCACGTTGTTGTACAGGAACGCCGCCTCGCGGCTCACCATGCTCTCGAGCTGGGCCTGCGTCTTGAGGTCGGGCAGCCGCGTGGCCACGAGGTACCCGGTGCCGACGATGGCGATCGTGAGGAGCGCCGCAAACCACGTCCCGACCGGCGATTGCGCGAAGGAATGCACGCTGTTGATGACGCCGCTGCGCGTGATGAACGTGCCCAGGATCGAGAGGATGAAGGTCGTAACGACGAGCACGACGTTCCACTTGCGCAGCATGCCCCGCTTCTCCTGCACCATGATCGAGTGCAGGAATGCGGTTCCGGTGAGCCAGGGCAGGAGCGATGCATTCTCGACGGGGTCCCAGGCCCAGTATCCGCCCCACCCGAGCTCGACGTACGCCCACCACATGCCGAGCGTGATCCCCACCGTGAGGAAGAACCAGCTCACGAGAGACCAGCGGCGGACCGCGGCGAGCCATTCGCCGTCGAGGCGCCGCGTGATCAGCGCTGCGACCGCGAAGGCGAAGGGGACCGCGGTGGCGACGTATCCGAGATAGAGGTTCGGGGGATGGATGGCCATCCCCGGGTTTTGCAGCTGCGGGTTCATCCCGTTCCCGTCCGGGGGAACCCAGTTCATGCGCTCGTAGGGATTGGCCCCGAAGCACATCGTCGCCAGGAAGAATGCCGCGATCCCCGCAAGCGTGCCGGCGACGTAGGGCATGAGCGTGCGGTTGCGGTGGCGATTCGTCCAGACGGCGATCGCGCTGTACGTCGTCAGGATGAGCGCCCACAGCAGGAGCGATCCCGCCTGCCCCGCCCAGAAAGCGGTGATGGTGTACAGGGTGGGGAGGTTCGCGCTGGTGAAGGACGCGACGAACCGGAATGAGAAATCGTGTGTGAGGAGAGCGGTCCAGAGCCCGATCGACGCGAGCAGCACGAAGCCCCAGGTGGCGTAGATCGCGCGCTCGCCGCTCGCGACGAGATCGGCCCGACGGAGTGCCCCGCCGGCGAAGGACACGGCACAGGCCCACCCTGCGACGAGCAACGCGACCCACAGACTGAGCTCGCCGATCAGAATCATGCCGGAGTGCCTAGGTGCGGGCGGTCGTCACGGCGCGATATCCGGGCGTCGCGCGGTACTTCCGGAATTTCTCGTCGGTCGGGCGCGGCGCATTCTCGTAGCGCGACGCGCACTTGGCCAGCAAGGTGGTCGCGCGAAAGGTCCCATCGCGCCCGAGTCGTCCCTCGAGGATGACGTCGGCGCTATCGGCAAAGGTGTCGGGGATGATGCCGCGATACACGACAGGGTAGCTCTGTCCCCCGTCGGTCACGCGAAAGCTCACTTCCCGTCCCCCGGCCGCCCGTTGGATCGAGCCTGGGACGACGCGGGCGCCGACCTTCACGCCGATGCCGACGAAGGTGGAGTCGTGCGCGACGCGGCCTGCGAGCTCCTGTGGCGTGAGATAGTACACCCCCGTCCGCGTGATCGCTCCGGCCATGAGGTAGCCGGCGATGCCGACGATGGCGGCCGCACCCAGGAGGAATGTCGTGCGTGGTTTCATCTCACCCGCTTCACCGGCTGTGGCTGTTATTTCCGGGTGTAAATATACGTGGCGTCGCGCGGGCCCAGACGAGGGCGGCATCGACCGCGCGTCCCCACTCGCGCCACCCGGCCGCGGCCGCGGCCTGCCCGCTCGCAGGAGTGAACCGCGTGTGGGTGCCGCGTTCGGGCAGGATGTCGAGGGCCGGCCACACGCCGGCCGCGAACCCCGCGAGCGCGGCGGCGCCGAGGGCGGTCGTTTCGGTGACAGCGGGCCGCTCGACCGGAACGCCCAGCACGTCGGCTTGAAATTGCATCAGCCAGTCGTTCCGGGCCGCTCCGCCATCGACCCGCAGGGCCTCCAGCTCGGCGCCGCCACGCCGGCGCATTGCCGCGAGCACGTCGGCGGTGCCGTACGCCATGGCCTCGAGCGACGCGCGCACCAGGTGGGCCCGCGTCGTGCCGCGGGTGAGCCCGACGATCGTGCCGCGCGCGCGCGGCTCCCAGTGGGGAGCGCCCAGCCCGGTCAGCGCGGGAACGAAGTACACGCCATCGGTCGACGGGACGCTGCGGGCCACCGCCTCGGTCTCGCCGGCATCGTGGATCAGACCGAGACCATCACGGAGCCATTGCACGGCCGCGCCGGCGACGAAGATCGATGCCTCGAGCGCATAACACGGGCGCCCATCGTCGGCGCACGCGATCGTCGTCAGGAGGCCATCGCCGGCCTCCGGGCGCCGGTCCCCGGTGTGCCAGAGCAGGAACGCACCGGTTCCGTACGTATTCTTCGCGTCGCCGGGGCGGATGCACCCCTGACCGACGAGGGCGGCCTGCTGATCGCCGGCGACGCCGGTAATCGGAATCGCCGCGCCGAGGATCTCCGGATCCGTCTCCCCGAAATCGCCGGTCGATGACCGCACGGATGGCAGCGCCTCGATCGGCACGCCAAAGAGGGCGCAGAGAGGCGCGCTCCACGCCCGGCGCTCGATGTCGTAGAGCGACGTGCGCGACGCGTTCGTGGGGTCCGTCGCGTACGTTCGACCTCCGGTCAGATTCCAGATCAGCCAGGTGTC
>PLLD01000171.1 GCA_003141205.1 Gemmatimonadota bacterium | reverse complement strand
ACCGTCGACACGTACAAGCAGCGTATCAATGAGAAGCTCGGGATCTCCCACCGGACCCAGTACGTCGCGCTTGCGGCGAAGCTTGGGCTTCTCACGCCGGCGCCGCGACCGTAGGACGGACCTGCGAGGACGGGACGGGTCAGGCGTTCCCCGACGCGCCTATACGCGGGATCGCCGACAGACCGGATCGAGTGAGCGCCATATGCTATGGCGTCGATCATCACGGCCGGCCCCGTCACGGAGGCGCTGCTACGCACCGCGCAGTGCTCGGTCCTGGTCGTCTCCGCGCGCGCGGCCGCTACATGAGCTGCGCGTCGAGCGTGATCGCGACGTTTCCCTTGAGCGCGCCCGATACCGGACACCCGTCCTTGGTCGCCTCGGCGATCTTGCGAAAGGCATCTGGCGTCGAGCCCGGGACGGTTGCGCGGACGGTGAGCTGCATCTTGGTGATCTTGAAGCCGCCCGGGACCTGATCGATCGTGCACGCCGCCGACGTCTCGACGCGCGTCGGTGGCGTACCGGCGCTCTCCAGTCCCAGTCCGAGGGCCATGCTGAAGCAGGCGGCTTCAGCGGCCGCCAGCAGCTCCTCGGGGTTGGACCCCTTCACATTCTCGAATCGAGTCCCGTAGGAGTAGGTCGCGTCGATCGCGCCGCTCTCTCCGCGGAAGCTGCCGTTGCCCCCTTTCAATCCCCCTTCCCATACGGCGGTCGCCTTGCGTGTCGGCATATCGAGCTCCGGTGTGGTGGAAACCTTGCGTGCGTCCCGGAAGGTAAGACGCCGTCGCACCGCGGCGCCGCCGCTTGCGGTCCGCCGTGCCCCGCGGAGCCCGGCTGCGCCCGGCAGTTGATGCCGTGGCACGCCGCATGCACTTCGGCGGGAGCGGCGGCAGCGGCNNCGGCGGCAGCAGCGGCGGCAGCGGCGGCAGCGGACGCGCGCGAGCGCGCTCTTCGCGCGCCTCATCTCACTCGGAGGACCACGTGAACGCGATCGTCTGGTGGGTACTCGTCGGGCTCATTGCCGGATGGGCGACGGGCAAGATCATGAAGGGGTCGGGCTACGGTGCGATCGTCGACATCGTGCTCGGGATCGTCGGCGCTGTCATTGGCGGCTACGTCGCGGGGGCATTGGGGTTCGCCCCACAGGGCGGGCTCATATATACGATAGTCATCGCGATTATCGGGGCCTGTGTTCTGGTTGCCCTCGTGCGGCTGGTGACGGGACGCCGCGTGGCGCCATAGCGGGAGCCGCAGCAAAGAGTTATGGATCAATCGGGGGAGGCGCTACGCGTCTCCCCCGTTGCCGTCGTGATGCGCGGCACGCAACTGTCCGACGGCACGTCGGTTCGTTGGCACGTCACTGAGGCTCTGGTTCCCATGACCGCTACGCCGGATGCCGGGACGACCGTTCGTGCGGCGGAATCGCCGCAGGCGCGGTCCGTGGCGTTGATCGTCCTTGCGACGATCGCGGTTTTCACGGCGCTGTACGTCGCCCGGTTGTTCTTCGTTCCCATCGCCCTTGCCCTTCTCCTCAATCTGGTCCTGAGCCCGCTCGTGCGGTGGCTCGCCCGGCTGCATCTGCCGGCACCCGCCGCCACGGCGCTCGTGATGCTGGTGGCCGGAGTGGCGCTCGGGGCCGGCGCATACGGACTCTCAACTCCGGTTCGGAACTGGATCGTGACGGGGCCGGCGACGTTGGCGAAGGCGACGCGAAGGCTGCAAAAAATCTCGCGGCCCGTCGAACAGGTTTCGAAGGTCGCGGATCAGGTTGAACACGCCACGGGGGCGGCCGATCCTGGCGCGCCGAAAATCGTGGTCCAACAGGGCCCAAGTCTGCGCAGCCGGGTTTTCGGCACGACGGAGGCATTGTTCGGTGGCCTGCTGGAGGTGATCCTCCTCCTCTATTCCCTGCTCGCCGTGGGCGATCTGTTTCTGGAAAAGCTCGTGGACGTACTGCCGCGGCGTGGAGATCGCGAGAAGGCGATACGGATCGCGCAAACGATGGAATCATCGATCTCGACGTATCTGCTCCTGACCGCGCTGATCAACGTCGGAGAAGGGGCGGTCGTCGTGGGGGTCATGGCGCTGCTGGGGATGCCGACGCCCTTCCTCTGGGGTGCGCTCGTCGCCGTCGCCGAGTTCATCCCCTATCTGGGGATGCTCGCGATGGTCGCCGTGATCGGTATCGCCAGCCTGACCGCATTCGACTCCGTGTCCCACGCCCTGCTCGCGCCCGCGGCCTATCTCGCCATCAATTTCATACAAGGGAACGTCGTCACCCCCCTCGTCATGAGTCGCCGGCTTACCCTCAATCCGGTGGTGATCTTCGTCTCACTCGCGCTCTGGTGGTGGATGTGGGGGATCGCCGGCGTATTCCTGGCGGTGCCCATGCTGGCCGTCTTCAAGATCTGCTGCGATCACATCGAGTCGCTTGCCAGCATCGGCGCCTTCCTGGGCGATCGCGATACGACCGATCGGCGCAGCGTGATGCGGGCCCACCTGGTGCGCGTGGGGATGGCACGCGCGCGACACTGATCGGCGCGTGAGGAGACGCCGCGGAGCGCTCCAGCGCTACCTCAAGGCGCTGGGGCCCGGGCTCATCACCGGCGCGGCGGACGACGATCCGTCAGGCATTGCGACGTACTCCCAGGCGGGGGCCGCGTTCGGCTTCGGCCTTCTCTGGACGGCTGTCGTCAGCTTTCCGCTCATGGTGGGGGTACAGCTCATGTGCGCGCGGATCGGCATCGTGTGTCGCTGCGGGCTCGCGAGCGTGCTCCGCGCGCACTATCCGGCGTGGGTCCTGTGGCTGGCCGCGACTCTTCTCTTCGTCGGCAACACGGTCAACATCGCGGCCGATCTCGGCGCGATGGCGGCCGGTGTCCGGCTCGTGACGGGGATCTCCGGATGGTGGGTCGTCGTCGCATTCGCGGTGCTGCTGCTCGGATTCCTCATGTACGGCTCCTATCACCGGATCTCGGGCGTCTTCAAGTGGCTCACGCTCACCCTCTTCGCCTACGTAGGCTCGGCCCTGCTGGCGCATCCGCATTGGCTCGCCGTCCTGCGTGGGACCTTGCTTCCCCGCATCATCCCGTCGAAGGACTATTTGCTGACCTTCGTCGCGATTCTCGGGACGACGATCTCGCCGTACCTCTTCTTCTGGGAAGCGGCGGAGACGGTCGAGGATGAGCTGACCGCCCATGGCGGAAAGCAACCGAGCTCGCGGCGGACGATCGACCGCGAGCTCCGGGCGATCAACATCGATGTCGTCACGGGGATGGGGTTCTCGAACGTGATCATGTACTTCATCATTCTCACCACGGGCGCCACGCTGCACGCCGCCGGCAAGACGAATATTCAGACGGCGGAGCAGGCGGCCGCGGCACTCCGCCCCCTCGCCGGGCCGGCCGCCGCCCTCCTGTTCGCGCTGGGCCTGATCGGGACGGGTCTGCTGGCGGTGCCGGTGCTCGCGGGATCGGCGGCGTTCGCGGTGGCCGAGGGCGCCGAGTGGCCTCGGGGGATGGGCGAGACGCCCCGGACGGCGGGGCGCTTTTATGCGGTGATGGCGATCGCGTTGGGTGTCGGGACCGCGATCACCTTTGCCCACATCGACGCGATCAAGCTGCTCTTCTGGTCGGCCGTCGTGAACGGGCTCCTGGCTCCTCCGCTCATCGTGATCGTGCTTCTGGTGTGCAACAATGTGGCGATCATGGGGCGTCGCCGGAACGGGCTGCTCCTGAACATCCTGGGCGGCGCCGCCGCCCTGCTAATGGGTGGGGCGGCCATCGCGCTCGTGGTGTCGTGGGTGACGTGACCGCGCGCGGGCCGCGACCACCGGCGATCGCGCGGCGCAGACGTGCAGGAGGCGGCGATTGGGCTTCGTCTTTCCGCAATTCCCGTTCATCGCGCATTCGCGGGGCTGGGATGCCGAGGACATGCAGAACAACGCCCGATTCGTTGGAGGCGCCGCGGCCCGTGGCCGCCCGTCGGTCTGCATGAATATCCGGATGAATATCCGGCAAGCGACGCGGGGGTACGACCAGTGGATGCGCCGCTGCACGACGGTCGTCGAGGCCGACATCCGAACGAAGCACGCGCGGATGCGCGCGGACTGCTTTCTCTTCCTGCGCGGAACGTACTACCGCTGGGCGCAGCTCTGGCCCTCGCTCTGCGCGGATCTCCGGCGCACGCCCAGAGTCCTCGCCGTGGGCGACCTCCACGTCAACAGCTTCGGGACCTGGCGCGATGCGGAAGGACGTCTGGCGTGGGGCGTCGACGACTTCGATGAAGCGTATCCGCTGCCGTATGCCAATGACCTCGTGCGCCTTGCGGCGAGTCTCAAGGTCGTCATCGACGCCGGCGGCGCCCGCACGAAGCTGGGGGAAGGGTGCGATGCGATTCTCGAGAGCTACCGGCAGACGCTGCGGGATGGCGGCGCGCCGATCGTGCTGGCGGAGCGCGAGCATCAGCTCGAGCGACTCGGGATCCGGCAACTCAAGGCGCCGAACGATTTCTGGGAGAAGCTGAACCGGCTACCCGCGGTCCGGCGCGGCGTGCCCGCGACGGCGAGAGCCGCCTTGCGCGCCGTTCTGCCCGGGCGGGCGTTGCCATACAAGATCGTGCGTCGCGAGGCCGGTCTCGGTAGTCTCGGACAGCAGCGATTCGTCGCGATCGCGCAGTGGGAGGGTGGCCGCATCGCGCGGGAGGCCAAGGCGCTCGTCCCCTCCGCATCTGCCTGGCTGGATGGCGCGCGCGGCTCCTCCCAACCCTACTATGCGCGTACGATGCGCTCGGCCGTACGAGCCCACGATCCCTATCAGCGGATCGTCGGGCCCTGGCTGATCCGCCGGCTTTCCCCGGATGCGAATCCCATCGACATCGAGGAGCTCCCCGCGAGACGCGATGCGACCGTGCTCCTCGGGGCCATGGGTACCGAGGCCGCGAACGTGCACCTCGGAACTCCGCGCCAGCGCACGCGAATCCTCCAGGATCTCGCGCGTCGCAAGCCGCACTGGCTGCGGGCCGCCGCTAAGGCGATGGCGAAGGCGATGGAACGGGAATGGCGCGACTACGCGTCCACATAACGGCCTCCCTACCGATCGAGGCGAAAGAGCGCGGTGTCGGGATTCGGTCGCCCCGCGCAGAGATCGGCCAATAGCGTGGCCGCAACCACGCTGAAGGTGATTCCATTGCCTCCCGCGGGCGCGGACTACAACGCCCTGACCGTCGACGCCACGCGACCCAACGCCATCTCGAGGTCGCCGAAGATGCCCTCGGTGATGCTCCAGGTCTGCTGGGGCGCCACGCACTCGAGCTGCATGGCGATCGCGGCCACTTCCTCGGCACCTACGCTTGCCGCCGCCCCTTTTAGGCCGTGAGTCGCCCGGCGGATGGCCACCGCGTCGCGCTTCCCCACCGCGGCACCGACGGTCGTGAGATAGCGCTCCATGGAGTCAACAAATGTTTGCAGAATCTCTCGCACGGATTCGGAATCATCCCCCACCATC
>PLLD01000164.1 GCA_003141205.1 Gemmatimonadota bacterium | reverse complement strand
CCAGATCAAGCGCGAGAAGTGGCGCGCGAAGGTAACTGCGTAGTCCATGGGGGTCAGGTCACACGTCCGGCAGATCGATCCGGCCTCGGACGGTTCGCGTTAGATTCTTGCACTGTGCCAAGTTAGGATCTCCACCGCCGGATTACCAGACGCAGCAAGGCCCCACTCGTTGCTAGCCGCAATGCCCCCGAAGCCGATCCCCGAGCCGCGTGTGGCGGGCTCGACGCAGACGACCGCCGTCCCGCTCGCATGGATGGAATACGGTCCGGCGCTGCCCCCACCGCTGGTGGTCCTGCACGGCGGGCCCGGCGCCGACCACCGGTATCTGCTGCCACAGATGCTGCGCCTGGCGGCCCAGCACGACCTTCTCTTCTACGATCAGCGCGGCGGTGGAGCCTCCACCGGGACCGCCGCGTCCGACGGCGCACCCGTCACCTGGCGCACCCAGGTCGACGACCTCGGCGCCATCGTGCACGAACGCCTCGGTGACGCCCGGCCCACGATCATCGGCTATTCCTGGGGCGGTCTCCTCGCCCTCCTCTATCTGATCGAATCCACCCGTGGGTCCGGCACCGCGCTCACCCCGCCCGACCGGCTCGTGCTCATCGCGCCGGCCCCCACGACACGCGCGGAACGCGCCCGGTTCGAAGCCGAGTTCGCACGGCGCCAGGCCGCCGCCGCCGGACCTCGCGCGACCCTGACCGAGTCCGGGCTTCGCGGGCGCGACCCGGCGGCCTATGCCCAACGCGCGTTCGAGCTCAGCGTCTCCGGCTACTTCGCGGATCCTGCCCGCGCGCACGACCTCACCCCCTTTCGCATCGTCGGCCGTACGCAGAGCTCCGTCTGGACCAGCCTCGACGCGTACGATCTCTACCCCGCTCTCGAGACGCTCGCCGCCGCCGGACGTGTGCCGCCGGCGCTCGTCGTCCACGGGCGCCAGGACCCTATCCCCCTCGCCGCGTCCGAGCGCCTCGCGCGCACGATAGGAGCGACGCTGGTCGTGCTCGAGGATTGCGGCCACGTTCCATACGTGGAGCAGCCCGACGCGCTGTTCGGCGCAATCGAAACCTTTCTCGCGGCGACGGGCGCCGGTTCGGCCACCCCCGTAGGCGCCGCTGGAGGCACTGCGTGATTCCCCCTGGCGCGCGAGCCGATGTGCTCGAGACGCGCAACCTCGCTCCACTCGAGATCGACGGCCACATCTATGGCGTCTCGGTCCGCATCCATCACGACGGAATCGAGTACGTCGGCCGACTGTTCTTCGCCGACGAGGCGTGGGAGAACTCGGAGATGCCCGATCGCGGCGCGCTCCCCGGCCGGACCCTCGAGGAGGTGTGGGCGCTCGCGACCCGCCTGCGCCCCGACGAGATCCGCCAGCGCTACGACCGCGCGATGGCCGAGCGGCGCCGCTTCAATCGCCTGCGTCGGCTGACGGCGGACATCCTCGGCAAGGTCCGCTTTATGAACCAGGTCGCGATCGCGATCCGGGCCGGGCTGCTGGATGCCGACGGCGCCGCCCAGGAGATCGAGCTCACCGAGCGCCAGCTGCATGAGCTCATCGAGGCGTTGCGCGAAGTCGCGGGGATCGAGGAATAGGTCTGGGACCTCGCGCCCCCAAGCCGCCGGCCTCGAAAACGAGCCGCGCCGCGCAGGTCCTCGCGCGCGCGAAGATCGTGCTCAAGCGGCTACGTCGCGAGTACCCGGACGCGCACACGGAGCTCGACTACAAGGGAGCGTTCCAGCTGCTGACCGCGACGATCCTGAGCGCCCAGACGACCGATGTCGGCGTGAACCGGGTCACTCCGGTCCTGTTCGCGCGGTACCCCACGGCACAGGCACTGGCCGCCGCGGACACGCCCGAGCTCGAGCGGATCATCAAGAGCACCGGGTTCTTCCACAGCAAGGCCCGCAGCCTGATCGGCATGGCCTCGGCTCTGGTCGACCGCTTTCACGGCGCGGTACCGGAGACGATGGAGGCGCTCGTGACATTGCCGGGCGTGGGGCGAAAGACGGCGAACGTGGTGCTCGGCAACGCATTCGGGACGAACGTCGGAATCGTCGTCGATACGCACGTGACGCGGCTCAGCCAGCGTCTCCGCCTGACGCGACAGACCGACCCCGTGAAGATCGAGCGGGATCTCATGCCGCTCATCCCGCGGCGGGATTGGACGCTTTTCTCGCACCTGTTGATCTTCCACGGGCGCCGCGTCTGCGTGGCCCGCACACCACGGTGCGATGCGTGCGTCCTGCACGCCGTGTGCCCGTCGGCGTTCCGGGTGTAGGTGCCCGGTTACGACCGGCCCGCCCCCGCGCGATCCTGGATTATCTTGGGGCATGCCAAAGACCGCCACCTTCGAGACGACCCACGGCACGATCGTCGCCGAGCTGTATGACACGGACGCGCCGGAGACGGTCGCGAATTTCGAGAAGCTCGCGAATGCCAAGTTCTACGACGGCGTGAAGTTTCACCGCGTGATCCCGGATTTCGTCGTGCAGGGCGGGGATCCCTTGTCGCGCGATCTCGAGCCGGGGAACGGACGGATCGGCACGGGCGGGCCGGGCTACCACATCAAGTGCGAGACGCAGGGGAATCCCCATAAGCACGTCGAGGGGGCGCTCTCGATGGCCCACGCCGGGAAGGACACGGGGGGAAGTCAGTTCTTCATGGTGCTGAGCGAGGCCAACACGCGGCACCTGAATGGCGTACACACCGTCTTCGGACGGATCACCAAGGGATTGGATGCCATGCGCAAGATCAAGCCGAACGATGCCATGACTACGGTGCGTGTCGCATGAGCGACGCCCACGCCCCCGAGCACGGATCCGATCGCG
>PLLD01000078.1 GCA_003141205.1 Gemmatimonadota bacterium | reverse complement strand
GGCGGCATCTCCATCAAGCCGGCGCAGGGGATGGAGTGCATGAAGTACGACATGTGCGGAGCGGCGGGTGTGCTGGGCGCCATGGAGACGATTGCCCGTCTCAAGCTGCCCGTGAACGTGGTCGGGCTCATCGGCGCGACCACCAACATGCCGTCCGGGATCGCGATGAATCCGGGCGACGTCGTGCGTGCGTCCTCGGGAACATCGATCGAGATCGTCAATACCGACGCCGAGGGGCGCCTCGTCCTCGCCGATCTTCTGACGTACGTCAAGAAGTACGAGCCGTCGGCCGTCGTCGATGCGGCGACGTTGACCGGCGCGTGCGTCGTCGCGCTCGGACACGCGGCCGCCGGGGTGTTCGGAAGCGACGCCGCGCTGGTCGCCGAGGTGATCGCGGCCGGAGAGCGGGCGCTCGAGCGCGCGTGGCAGCTCCCGCTCTGGGAGGATTACCGCGAGTCGATCAAGTCGGATGTCGCCGACATCAAGAACACCGGTGGCCGCCCGGGCGGGGCGGTCACGGCTGCGAAGTTCCTCGAGGCATTTGCGACCGGATATCCGTGGGCTCACCTGGACATCGCGGGCACCGCGTACTCGGAGACCGACCTCGGGACGATCCCTCGCGGTCCCACCGGGGTACCAGTCGGCATGTTCGTCGAATTTGCCCGGGGGCGCGCGCGCTGAATCGGACGCGCGTCGCGCGCCTCGGAGCCAGGGGCCGCTATTGCGCGATCGGCGCCTTTCTGGCGCTGGCGGGCGGCGCGACCCGGCTCAGCGCCCAGGGGGGGGACCCTGCCGACACGACGCGCGGCGGCGGGTCCGATACGGCCCGCGTGGCGCATCCGGCGCGGCAGGATACGACGGCTCGTGATTCGACGGCTCGTGATTCGCTCGCTCGGGATTCGACCGCTCGTGATTCGACGCGCCACCACCTGTCCAAGACGGACAGCGCGCTCACCTCCTATCACCCGGATACCGTCGCGGTTCGCTCCCCCGTCGCGCGCGCGGAAAATCCGCCGACGGTGGGGGCGGGACGGCGATACGCGTGGGATCGCCAGGCCATCTTCAGCTCCGGCGCTTTGACACTGGCCGATCTCCTTGCCACCGTGCCCGGATTTACCGGTTTCAGCGCGGGGTGGATCTCCACTCCGATGGTCGGCTCGTACTTCGGAGACCCGGCGCGGGTCCGAGTGTTCTACGACGGCGTCGAGCTGGACGCGCTCGATCCGCGCCTGCGTCACACGATCGATCTCGCCACCATCCAGCTCTGGACCCTTGAAGAAGTCGTCGTTGAACGGGGGGCCTCGGAGCTGCGCGTTTACCTGCGGAGCTGGCGCGCCGACCATACGACACCGGCGACCCGACTCGACCTCTCGACCGGAAACGACAACACAAATGTATTTCGGGGCTTTTATGGGCAGCGATTCGCCGGGGGCGAAGTGCTGCAGGTCGCAGCCCAGAACTTCACCGACATCGGCCGGTACGGAGGCGGCGGATCGGAGACGACGGTCATGACCCGTCTCGGATGGGCGCACGGTCCCTGGTCGTTCGACGCTTTTGGCATGCGCTATCAGCGCGGGCGTGACGTCGAGAGCCGGGTCGACCTGTCGAGCGAGGATACGGTGGGGGCGGGGCTCCCGTTGCCGAACCTGCAATCGACGCGGACCGATGCATACATCCGGGCGGGCTACGGTGATCCCGACGCGGGGAAGTTCTGGGCGCAGCTCGTGGCGTCGTCCCTCGCGTTCCAGGACCATAGCGTCAAGGTCGACACGGCCACCGCGCTCGCGCAGGGTCTCCCGGTGGATCTCGTCGATACCAACGTCTCCGAATCCCAATACATCGCGGCGGCCGGGATCACCCTTCTCGGCATTCACCTGAGCGCCACCGAGCGGCTGCGCGTCGCCAATAACGTCGCCACGAGCTCGCCGTCGGCGCGCGCGAGCCTCGAGACCGGGCTCTTTGCCATCTCCGCCTTCGCGGAGGCCAACGCGCCGAGCGCGTGGCCGACCGCGGCGGCGCCCGAGCGCATCTTCTCCGTCCCCGTCTCCACGGTCGAGGGAGCGGTGCGTTTCACGCCGCTGCCGTTCATCAGTCTGTCCGCGACGGCGGGACGCCAGTTTTCCAGCGCCGCGACCAACGCCCCTCCGACGTCGACGACGCTGCGTGGCGAGGCGGCCATCCGCGTCGGGCAGCTCTGGGTCGGCGGCGGCGTGATGACGCGCGACACCGCGCTCGTGCAGGGGCTCAGCGTCTACGACACGACTTTTCTCCCCGCCGCGGAAGGGCGCGTGACCGGCCGGTACGCCACCGTCCGCGGCCCCCTCTGGAAGATCTTCCGTGGGGACATGACGGCGACGGATTGGGGCTCGGCAGGCCCCTACCGGCCGCGGTACCAGGTGCATGGGGAGCTGTCGCTCGCGACGGAGTGGCTCAAGCGGTTTCCGCGGCACACGTTCGCGATCCGGATGTGGGGCGGATGGGATTACCGCAGCGAGACGCCGTTCCCCACGACGCTGGGGACGATCGATACGCACGTCGAGGAAGCCTTCTCCGCGGGTCTCGAGATCCGGGTGCTGCAGGCGACGGTTTTTTGGGAGGACGTGAACCTCAACGGCTTCCCGTACGATGTCGTTCCCAGCTTTCTCATGCCGCGGCAGATCAATGTGTACGGGGTCCGTTGGGCATTTTGGAATTGACAATGTCGTTGTCAGTTAATAACTTACGATCTTGTCCATAGTACGCAGCATGACGGGATTCGGCGCCGCCAGCGGCGTCGTGGGACGGGCCCGGGTGAACGTGGAGGTCCGGACCGTCAACCATCGGTTTTTCAATCCCAGCGTGCAGCTTCCCGCTGCCTACGGCCAGTGGGAGAGTGACGTC
>PLLD01000223.1 GCA_003141205.1 Gemmatimonadota bacterium | reverse complement strand
CTGGGGTTCCGGTATTTCGGCCCCATCGACGGGCACGACATGGACACGCTCGTCGACACATTGCGCGCGGTGCGGGATCTCAAGCACCCGCGTCTCGTGCACGTGATTACGAAGAAGGGGTTCGGATTTCCGGCGGGCGACCACGGCGAGAACTGGCATGCGCTCCCGCCCGGCCACGACCCGGCCACGGGGAAGCAGCGGAAGCCGTCCACCGCGAACCCCGCCTACACCGCGATCTTCGGAACCGGTCTCGCCGAGCTGGGCGCGGAGCGGCCCGACCTCGTCGCGATCACGGCCGCGATGCCGAGCGGGACCGGCACGGCCGCATTCGCGAAGGCGCATCCCACGCGGTTCTTCGACGTCGGGATCGCCGAAGGCCACGGCGTGACGTTCGCGGCGGGAATGGCGACACGCGGGCTCAAGCCGGTCTGCGCCATCTACTCGACCTTTCTCCAGCGCGCGTACGACAACGTCATTCACGATGTGGCGATCCAGCACCTGCCGGTCGTCTTCGCCATGGATCGAGCGGGACTGGTCGGAGAGGATGGCCCCACCCACATGGGGTTGTACGACATCGCGTACATGTTGGCGATACCCGGGATGGTGGTGACCGCCCCGAAGGACGCGACCGAGATGCTCGGCCTGCTCCGCGCCGGCGTGGAATACAAGGGCGGTCCCTTCGCGCTGCGCTATCCGCGGGACAGCGCCCCCGACGCGCCTCCGCCGATGGCCGCGATCCCGCCGGTTCCGTTCGGGACATGGGAGGTCCTGCGGCATGGCTCCGATGTGGCGATCCTCGCGGTCGGCACGATGGTGCGGCCCGCGGTCGCGGCGGCCGATGCGCTCGCGGCGGAGGGGCTGACGGTCACGGTCGTGAATTGCCGCTACCTCAAGCCACACGACGAGCTCACGCTCGCCGCCGTCCTCAACGACCACTCGCAGATCCTCGTCGTCGAAGAGGGGACGATGGTCAACGGATTCGGTGCGTTTCTCGCGGCCGAGGTCGCGAAGATCGATCCCCGCGCCAGAGTGTGGGCGCATGGGGTGCCCGACCGTTTCATCGAGCAGGCGCCGCGCGCGCGGCAGCTCGCGGGAGTCGGGCTGGACGCGGCCGGGATCGCGGACCGCGTGCGCGCACTTCGCGAGAGCGAAGCCGTCGCCGGGTGATCCGCCTCGGCGTTGTCGGGCACCGGGGGTACACGCGGCTCCCGGAAGTTCTTCACACGCTGTTGCGGGTCGCGCCCGAGCTGGACATCGCGCTCCAGCTCGAGTCCAAGATGCGCGACGTCGCGGGGGAGGGTGCGCCGCTGGGCGCCCCGCAGGACATCGACGCGCTGCTGTCGCTGGGCGGTGACGGCACGCTGCTGCGCGGCGTGCGATTTCTCGCGGGCCGGCAAGTCCCGGTTCTCGGCATCAACCTCGGGCGGCTCGGATTCCTGACGAGCTGCAGCGGGCTCGATCTCGAAGCCGGGCTCCGGCGATTCGCCGCCGGCGACTATCTGGCGGAGGCCCGGCTTGCGCTCGACGCGAGCTTGCGGGACGGGACCGGCGTGCCGCGGCACCGCTGGCACGCCCTCAATGACATCGTGTTGCACAAAGGGGGATTCGCCCGCGTCGTTCGCCTGATCGTGTCATCGAATGGCGAGGAGATCGCCCGGTACTCAGCCGACGGGGTCATCATCGCGACGCCGACCGGATCGACGGCGTATAGCCTGTCCGCCGGCGGTCCGGTGGTCGAGCCGAGCGTCGATTCGATCCTGATCACGCCGATCTCGCCGCACACGCTCGCGACGCGGCCGCTGGTTCTGGCGCCCACGGCCACCATCATGGTGCGGGCGGAGGACAATCCTCAGGAGCTGCTGGTGACCGTCGACGGGCAGGTCGGGACGACGTTCGCGGCGGGGGAGGCGCTCGAGGTCTCGCGCGCGGGACACCCCGTGTTGATCGTGCGTTTTCCGGGGGCGACGTACTTCACGCGTCTGCGGCAGAAGCTGGGCTGGGGGAGCCGGCCGCAGGCATAATCCCGATGCTGACCGAGCTTCGGGTCCGGAATTTCGCGATCATCGAGTCGCTGACACTGCCGCTCGCGCCCGGGTTCAACGTGCTGTCGGGCGAGACGGGAGCCGGCAAATCGATCATCGTCGGGGCGCTTGGTCTTCTGCTAGGCGACCGGGCGAGCGTGGATCTGATCCGGACCGGATCGGACCGAGCCATCGTGGAGGGGGTGTTCGACGTCGGCCGGCATCCCGAGATCGTGGCGCGGCTCGATGCGCGCGGCATCGATGTCGAGGATGGCCGGGTCGTGCTGCGGCGGGAGATTGCGGCGGCTGGTCGCGCGCGCGCGTGGGTCAACGGCACGACCGTGACGGGGGGTGTCCTCTCCGAGATCGGGCACCTGCTCGTCAACCTGCACGGCCAGCATGAGGCGCAGTCTCTGCTCGACCCGGAGTCGCAGCGGGCGATCCTCGACGCGTTCGGCGGGGCCGCCCCACTCGCTGAGCGGGTGCGCGCGTCCTTCGATGCGCTGAGCGCCCTCCGGCAGGAGCGGGCCGCGCTCGCGGCGCGGCGGGCCGCGGCGGAGCGCCAGGCGGATTATCTGCGCCACGTCGTTGCGGAGATCGACGACGCGGCCCCGCGTCCCGGCGAGGACGCAGCGCTCGATGGTGAGGCGCGCCGCCTGGAGAACGCCGAGGAGTTGCGAGCGTTGGCGCTGAGCGCGCGGGAGGCGATCGAGGGGGATGACGGGGCGGCGCTCCCGCGACTCGCCGGGGCCCAGCGGGCGCTCGCGGCGTTGCAGCGCATCGATCCATCCCTGGCGCGCCTCCAGGAGCTGTACGACACCGGCTATTACGCCATCGAGGAGCTGGGGCGGGAGCTGGTGGCGTACGGGCGGGGGATCGATCTCGATCCGGAGCGGCTGGGCGAGCTGCACCGGCGCCGCGATCAGCTCATTCGGCTCACGAAGAAATACGGCGCCACGATCGATGCCGTGCTCGAGACGGCACGGCGGGCGCGCGCGGAGCTGGATCTCGTCGACACGGCGGGGATCGATCTGGCCCAGATGGAGCGGCGTGAGGCCAGCGCGATCGCGGCTCTTGGTGACGCGGCGCGGTTGCTCACGGCCGCACGGGCGGCGGCGGCCGCGGCGCTTGCACGGGCCGTCGATGCCATGCTCCCGGAGCTCGGGATGCCGGACGGCCGCTTCGCCGTGGCGCTGGAGCGACTGTCGGAGCCGGGAGCGAGCGGAGCGGAGGATGTGGAGTTTCGTGTCGCGCTGAACGTCGGGCATGCCGAGCGTCTGCTGGAGCGCGTGGCGTCGGGGGGGGAGCTCTCGCGCGTGATGCTCTGTCTGACGACCATTCTTGCGGCGGCGGACCGCGTGCCGACGCTGGTCTTCGACGAGGTCGATGCCGGGATTGGCGGGCGGGTGGCGCTGCAAGTCGGGGACACCCTGCGACGGGTGGCGCTGCACCATCAGGTCTTCGCGATCACGCACCTGCCGCAGATCGCGGCGCGGGCGCACCATCACATCCTCGTGACGAAGGGGGTCCCCGAGGGCGTGACGACGGCGGACGTTCGCGTGCTCGATGGCGAGCCGCGGGTCCACGAGATCGCGCGTATGCTGGGAGGGGATCCGGAGCGGTCGGTCAGCCGCGAGCACGCGCGCGAGCTGCTCGCCAGCGCGGAATCAGGGGCGCGAAGTATCGCTCGGCGGGGGCGACGCGGCGGGGGCGTGCGTGCCGCCGAATAGCCGGATGTACAATCGGAGCCGGACCTCGTCGTAGCCGATCCGCGGGACGTAGTCGCCCGAGCCGGTCGCGGTCTGCTCGTGCACGTACGAGATGTCGAAGGGGATGCGCGAGTGGCCGCGGACGGAGGCGGCCACGGTGGAGTAGGTGATGCCGAGGCCAAGCCGGGTCTCGGTCGTGGCGGTCCCCGCGCCGAGCAACCCGGCGTCGAGCGTGACCGGGCCGTACCCGGTGGCGGCGGAGTCCAGCTGAAACGTGCCGGTGTAGCGATCCGCGCTCTTCCGGAGATACCGGTAGTGCAGGGTGAATCCGAAATAGTCGGTGAGCGAATAGTGGGGATCGACTTCGACGTCGAGCAGCTGTCCGAGGGTGCGCGTCACGGCCTGCTCGGCGAATTCCGGGGTGTAGACGTTCCCCGCGTCGAGCGGGATGCGCAGCGTGAGGTGATCGGTCATGGGCGTCGTGAGCCGCGCAACGATCGACGCCCAGAAGTGCGGTCCGATGAGGACGTCGGTGGCCGAGTGCACGCCGATCGCGCTCGCGCCGGATCCGGTGCCGGCCCCGAGCCCGAGGAGCGCGCCGGGATCGGTCGGGCTGCCGGTACCGAGGCGATACACGCCGGTGACGGCGGTCCGCAGATTGAACCCGTGCGGGTGCACGCGCTCGCTTTCGTGGCCACGAAAGGAGTCGAACAGCTGCAGGGTCGCGCTCAGGTCGATGTCGCCGATGCCCGACTGCGTGCTGCGCTGGATCGAGTCGGCGCTGAGGCCCAGGAGGCCTGACGCGATGATCGTCTGCGCGTCGTTCCAGGCGACGGGAGCAGCGCCGATCGGCCCGACGGTGGCGATCCCGGGGCCGCCGGTAAGGGAATCGAAGTGCGCGTACATCGCCGCGAAGGCCGCGATGCGTGAGACGATCGCGCGTTGCGCGGCGCTGTTTTGGGTGGGGACGACGCCGCCGGGGAGCGCGGTCGGCGCGCCGTAGACGCGGGCGAGGTTGCTCGCGAAGCCGCCCGACTGTGCGATGAGCGCCTGGGCCGCGCTCTGTTGCGCGAGGAGCCCTGCGCAGTAGCTGGCACTGCCCGGGTTGGCCTGGCAGGCGACGAGATCGCTGCCGAGCGTGCCGCCCGCCATGACGAACTCGTTGTACAGCGCGGCATCGGTGTCACGGGCGGCGGCGAAGCCGAGGGCGGGATTGAGGCCGACGTTGCCCGTGAGGTGCGCATTCGGGTTGAAGAACACCTCGTTCGTCGTGCGCACGAGCGGTGCGGTGGCGCGCACGGTGAGCCAATGGGTCACCCCGAACTCGAGGGTGATGGGCGTCGTCGCGACCCGCGTGCTCGACTGGACCGTCATGTCGCCCAGGGTGAGGCGATAGGTCGGGTCGCCGACCAGCCCCTGGACCGCCGTCTGGACGGGCGCCAGGACCGGGAGTTGGAGGGCGCCGAGCGTGTCGACGCTCAGGTCCGAGCCGAGGGGGTGCAGTCCGTTGGCGCCGTAGCGGAGGTTGTAGCGGGTGTCGGATTCGGAGATGTCGAAGCGGATGACGCCGGCCGGAAGGGTGCGGGCCTCGTCGCCGGGATCGGAGACGGCCTGCGCCGCCGCGATATGCGCCACGAGTGGCGTCAACGCGGCGACGAGGGGGAGAGCGGCGCGGAGGGATCTGATGGAAAGAATGATATCGGTACGACCGGAGTGGTGAAACGTTCCCCTGCCGGTGATTTTCCGGCACACAATGCTAACACAGGGGAGCGGGGGGGGGGACCGGGTGGCGATTCCGCCGGTCGCGTGGCAGGTGACCGGGAATCACTGGGTCACGGTCCCCTGCATCCATCCGGCCGACGGCGCCCTGCACGCACTTGGTCTCGTGCATCGGGGGTCGCGCTCGGCGGTGGAGTACGCCGGGGCGCCGGATTTCGCGAGTGGGCAGGGCCCGGCATTTGCGCGACCGGTGATTCGGGTGAACGGGATGCCGGAGCCGATCCTGGGCGACGGCGGTGAGGATGGGAGCGGCCTCACGTGGGAGCGCACGTTCGGGTGGCTTCCGGCCTTCACGGGTGCGATCGGCTCGCTGGTGGTGCGCGGGACGATCTTTGCGCCGTTCGGGCCCGACGCCGACCATGCCGGGGTCGTGTACGCGATCTCGGTCGAGAATCGCGGAGAGGATGCGCGTGTGTCGGTGGCGCTCGAAGGGGTGCTCGGCCACCGGCAGCAACGGGTGCGGACCGGGCGCTCCTTTCCCGAGGGGATTGTCGCGGAGATCGCGGGGAACGTCGTCGTGTTGAGTGGGCGGGAGCTCCCGGGGGTCGCGACTCTGGCGATCGGGGGGGACGACGACACCGAGGTGACGACGGGGCGGGACGTGCGCGGGGCGCCGATCTTCGCCCTCACGCGCGATCTCGTCGTGGCGGGAGGGACGACGGCGAACGCCGCGTTCTACATCGCGTTTGCGCCGGAGCCGGATGGCGCCGAGATCCTGGTCCGGTCGATGCGCGGGACGACGTGGCGGACGCTGCTCGATCGGACGCGGGATGCGTTGCGCGGGCTCGAGCAATCCACGGGGAGTACGGCGGTCGATCGGTTGGTGAATCAGAACCTGCTCTTCGCCTATTTCTACGGTGTCGCTCGCGCGATCGACGATCAGCGATTCTACGTCGTGCGGACGCGGTCCCCGTGGCACGGGCGGGGGATGACGGTGCGGGAATGGGATGCGCTCGCGTGGTTGATCCCGGCGATCCAGCTGGCCGATGCGCCGCTGGCGCGCGAGCTCATCCTGCGCGCGTGTGAGGTGCACGGCGACGCGCCGGGCCGGGGGGTGCGGT
>PLLD01000224.1 GCA_003141205.1 Gemmatimonadota bacterium | reverse complement strand
CGTCCGCGCACACGACGTCGTTCCCCGTTTCGGCGAGACATGCGCCCACGACCAGGCCGACGTAGCCGGTTCCAATGACAGATATGTTCACGTGGGGGCGGGTCTCCGGTTGGCCGGGCGTGAAGTTAGTGGTGCGCTATCGGGTGGGCAAACCACGTGGGGCGGCCGGTCGTGGCCCCCTCCCACGCGTGACGTAGTAGCCATCGTACGCACCCGACCCGGCCTGACGGCGCGCCACGGCGTTCACGACGACCCCCAGAAGACGAGCGTGCACGCCCTGGAGTTGCACGGCGGCGCGGCGCACCGCGTCGCGCCCCGTCGCGCCGACCCGCACGACCAGGATCGTCCCATCCACGAGGGAGGCGACGACCGCCGCGTCCGTCACCGCGAGGACCGGTGGCGAGTCGACGATCACCATGTCGTACAGCGACCGGGCCTCATCCAGCATCGCCCGCATGGCCGAGGAGCCCAGCAGCTCCGAGGGATTGGGCGGCGCCGGCCCGCTCGGCACGACCGATAGGTTCGGGACGTCGACCGCTCGCACCACATCGGTCAGGCGCGCCCGCCCGACCAGTACGTCGCTGACACCGGGAACCGGCGCGACGTTGAAGAGCGTGTGCAGGACGGCGCGCCGGAGATCCGCATCTATCAACAACGTCCGCTGCCCCTGCTGCGCGAAGGTGATGGCGAGATTCGCCGCCGCGGTCGATTTGCCCTCACCGGGCGCGGCGCTGGTGATCACGAGCGTGCGCGGCTCGGCGTGGGCTCGCGTGAAGGCGACGCTCGTGCGCAACGACCGGAAGGCTTCGGCGACCGCGGAGCGCGGGTCCTCGTGCGTCACGAGGCCGGCGCCCCCCGCCGCGCGCGGGATCACGGCGAGGACGGGGAGCTGCAGCCGCTCGCGCACCTCGTCGACGGACCGCACCGAGTCATCGAGCCGGTCGGCCGCGGTGGCCGCACCGATGCCGAGCAGCACCCCGACCACCAGCGCGACCAGCAATGCGCGCGGCCGATTCGGCGCCACGGGAGTCGGCGACACGGTTGCGGCGTCCAGGACGCGCACTCCTCCCGTCTCTCCCCCCTCGCTGATGCGCGCGATCTGGAATTGCGACAGCAGCGCGCTGTATTCCGCCTCGCGCGTCTTCACCACCGCGGCGAGCCGCGCCTGCTCGGACACCATCGGCGGGAACCGCTCCGTCTGTCGGCGCAGCACCGCGACGCCACTGTCCAGCGAGGCGATCCGCGCGCCCAGGCTCGCGAGGTAGAGGCCGCTCGCCCGCTGGAGGTTGCGTTTCGTCGAGGCGATCGAGCTGTCGAGGGCCTGGACGTCGGCGTTGCGCTCCGTGCGCGAGAGCAGCAGCCGCTGCCGCTGCCGCTCGAGATCGGCCCAGCTGTCGTACAGGCTCGCGACGCTGCGGTTGTGCACGACCGCATCGGTGGCGGCCAACCGCCGGAGCTCATCGTCCGTCGAGTCCGCGCGCTCGAGCCGGCCCTCGAGCCCGAGATACACCTGCTGCTCGATCGCCAGCTCGCCCCGGTCGGCAGCGAACTTGTAGATGCGCTTGAAGACCTCGGTCTCCTCGTCGGTCACATCCGACGTCTGATGCGCCGCCTGAAAGGCCCGCAGGGAATCCTGGCTGCGGGCGACGGCCGCGGCCTGGTCCACGAGGCTCTGTGCGATGTACTGGCTGCGCCCGTGCGCGCGGGTCTGCGCCTGCTCGCGCGCGTACGCCGTGTACACGGCCGTCAGCGTGTCGGCCGCTGCCCGGTCCCACGCCGAATCGGCCCCGAGCAGGGTGATCTCGAGGATGTCCGTCTCCGGCAGCACGCGCGTCAGGATCCGCGTCTGGAAATCGCGCGCCGCATCGAGCTCCGACCGATCGGGGGGGACGCCCAGCGCCCGCACCGTGCGGTCGGCGATCGTTCGACTCTTGATCACCTGCTGCTCCGACGCGAGAGGATCCACGCGATAGTCGTACGCCGGAGTGAACGCCTGCGCATCCGCGATCGGGTTGGGCGACGGATCGATCCGGACGGTCATCGTGGCGGCGTAGATCGGCCGCTCGCGGAGAACGTGGACGGCGACGACGGCGACCGTCGCCGCACAGACCGCGAGCGCCCACGGCCACCGGGCGCGCGTCACGGTCCAGATGTCGCGCAACGTGGTCTCGTCGGCGAAGGCCGGTCCCGGCTCCGGCACCGCGACCACTCCTCCCCCGTTCCGCGATGCGTCGGCCATCACCGTTTCGTCACCTGAATCAGGGTGATGGCGGAGAGCGCCACGGACAGAAAGGTCGCCGCCAGCGTAAGGTTCTCCTGATTGAAGAAGCCGCGTCGCGCCGGCACGTAGACGACGTCGTTGGAATACAGCGTGACCGGCGCGGGCGCCTCCCCCGCGAGCGCCCGCCGCAGATCGACATCGCGCGCATGGCCCTCGCGGAGCACGCGGACATGCCGCAGGTTGGCGTGCTCCGTCGGCCCGCCGGCGCGGGTGAGGACATCGATCAGCCCCGCCCCGGGCTCGACCGCATAGATCGCCGGCGTCCGCACCTCCCCCAGCACCGACACGCGGATCTCCGGCCACACCGCGATCTCGGGGTCGCGGAACCCCCGGTCCCTGAGCGCCTGGGTGAGCCGTGCAGTCACCACGCCCGGCGCCAATCCGCCGGCCCGCACCACACCGAGCCCGGGAATCTGGACGTTCCCCGCGGCGTCGATCAGGTACTTCCCCGTGAGCTCGGAATCCCGGTACACGCGCAGGTTGACGATATCACCGGGGCGGAGCGGGCCGGTCGCGGGCGGGATGCTGTCAGGTCCACCCGTCGCCGTATCCCCCCCCTGCGCGGATGCCAGGCCGGGCGGAACGCCTAGGAGCAGACCGAGCAGACCGAGCA
>PLLD01000327.1 GCA_003141205.1 Gemmatimonadota bacterium | reverse complement strand
CCGAGGCCGCGCTGCGCGAGCTGGGACCGCGCTCGGTCCGCGTGATCTTCGAGCCGCGCGAGGAGCCGACGCCGGGGGATTTCCCGGTGGCGGCCTTTTCCGCGACGAACGCCGCGATCGACCACCCGGCGGCGGCACTCGCCGCGCTGGACGCGACGACATCCGTGACGGCCGCCTCGCGCCTCATCGACCAGCTCATCGGGCTCATCCAACGCTACGCGCGCGACCGGCGGCTGGTGGATGCGGCGGACCTCTGGAGCCAGCTCGTGCGCCGCGAGGCCGCGGCGACCGATCCGGACACGCGGCTCGCGTACGCGGCCGCGATCCGGCGTCTCANNTGAGACGCCGGATCGCGGCCGCGATCCGGCGTCTCACGACCCCGACGCTGCTCCGCGACGTGGCGATGATGCTGCCGCGTCAGAAGGATCGGACGGAGGACCTGGTGACGATTCTGGCCCGCACCGGGGACGAAGGGGCCGAAGCCGTCATTGAGGAGCTGGCCACGGCGCAGTCGCGGTCGGACCGGCGCGTCTACTTCGATGCGCTCGTGCGGTTGAATGCGGGCGTGCACACGCTCACGCACCTGTTGGGGGATCCGCGCTGGTACGTGACTCGCAATGCGGCGGACCTCTTGGGCGAGCTCAACGCCACGGAAGCGGATGTGCGGCTGGCCGATCTCCTCGCGCACGATGACGACCGGGTGCGCCGAGCGGCGGCGAACGCGCTGGGCAAGCTGCAGACGCCGAAGGCGCTGGCCGCGCTGCGCCGCGCGCTGAACGACACATCGCTGCACGTGCGGGCGACGGCGGCCGCGGGACTGGGGATGCGGAAGGGGCACCGGGCGTCGGACACGCTCGTGGCGGCGCTCGAATCCGAGCGCGACGTCGAGGTGCAGATCGCGATCCTGATGGCGCTCGGTCGCACGGCCACGCCGGACGCGGTCGATCGACTGGTGAAGGCCGCCGAATCGGGGAGCGTGTTCAAGCGCAAGCCGACGGCCTATCGGGTGGCGGCCGTCCAGGCGCTGTCGGACGCGCGCACGCACGCCGCGCTGTCGGCGCTCCGCGCGCTGACCTCCGACAAGGAGGACGCGGTCCGTGACGCCGCCACGCGTGCCCTGGCCCAGAGTCCTCCGGCCTGAGCGGAATGGCAGACACGGATACGGGTACTGATACGACGGGCGACCGCGCCGAGCTGACGGTCGGTGCGGTGGTGCTGGGGGTGGTGCTGGGGGTGCTGTTCGCGGCCTCGAGCGTGTACCTCGCGCTCAAGATCGGGCTGACGGTCAGCGCCTCGATCCCCATCGCGGTCCTCTCGATCACGATCTTCCGCTACATCTCGCGCGCCTTCGGCGCGCGCCCCGCGACGATCCTGCAGAACAACATGGTGCAGACGACGGGGTCCGCCGGGGAATCGATCGCGGCCGGCACGGTCTTCACCCTGCCCGCGCTGCTCCTGCTCGGCTACTCCCTGCCGTGGCTGACGGTCGCGGCGATCGCCGTCGTCGGCGGCGTGCTTGGCGTCGTGCTCATGATCCCGCTCCGGAAGGGGCTCATCGTCGATGAGCACGCGACGCTCAAGTATCCGGAGGGGACGGCGTGCGCGCAGGTGCTCATCTCCGGCGAGGCGGGGGGGATCCAGGCGCGCACGATCTTCGCGGGACTGGGCTTCGGCGTCGCGTACAAGTTCCTCAACAGCGGTATGCATCTCTGGCTCGACGTCGCGCGGCACGCGTTCCTGCGCGTGCTTCCTGGCGGTCCGCCGGAGCTGATCGGGGAGATCCAGGCGGAGGTCAGCCCGGAGCTTTGCGGCGTGGGCTACATCATCGGGCCGCGCATCGCGGGGTATCTGTTCGCCGGCGGGATGTTCTCCTTCTTCGTGATCATCCCCGCGATAAAACTGTTCGGAGCATCGCTCGCCGCCCCGATCTTTCCGGCCACGATCCGCATCGCCGACATGACCGCGATGGATGTGCGTGCGAACTACGTCTATTACATCGGCGCGGGGGCGGTCACGGCGGCGGGACTGATCAGTCTCGCGCGCTCCGTTCCGACGATCGTCGCGGCGTTCGGGACCGGGCTCGCCGGATTCCGCCGCGCGGGGCGCTCCCGGGCGCAGGAACGGACGGCGCGCGACCTCCCGATGAGCGTCGTGATCGCCGGGATCGTGTTCGCGGTCGTGGCGATGGTCGTCTTCCCCCAAATCCACATCAACGTCGTCGGCGCGCTCCTCGCGGTCGGCTTCGCCCTGCTCTTCGTGACGGTCTCGAGCCGCATCTGCGGACAGGTCGGCGCGTCCTCCAATCCGATCTCGGGGATGACGGTGGCGACCGTGCTGCTCACCGCGCTCCTGTTCTACGCCATCGGCTGGACCGGGGTGCAGCACCGGGTGCTCGCGCTCTCGATCGGAGGGGTCGTCTGCATCGCGGCGGCCGTCGGTGCGGCAACGTCGCAGGACCTCAAGACGGGGTATCTCGTCGGCGCGACTCCGGCCCGCCAGCAGATCGGCCTTTTCTGCGGCGTCGTCACATCCGCGCTCATGGTCGGCGGGATCATCCAATTCCTCGACAAGGCGAACACGACGATCGTCGAGCGGTCGTACCCGGGGATCGCGGTGACCGACATCGACACGAAGCCCTGGCGGCTGGACGACGGCCGGACCTTTCGCGTGGGGCATCTCTACGAGCGGCAGGGGGCGGCGCTCGCGGGGCGCTACCTGATCGACGGCGCGGGCGCGATCCGCTATTTCGTCGATCCCGGCATCGGTGGGCACGAGCCGGTCGACTATACGGGGCGGCGCGTCATCAAGCTGGACTCGCCGAAATCCCAGATCATGGCGCTCGTCGTCGATGGGATCCTGACCCAAAAGTTGAACTGGGGGTTCATCCTCATCGGCGCCTTCTTCGCGATCGTCATCGAGCTGCTCGGCGTGCCCTCGCTCCCCGTCGCGGTCGGCGCGTACCTGCCGATCTCGACATCCGCCACGATGTTCCTCGGAGGGGTGATCCGCTGGGCCGTCGAGCGACGGACCGGGATCTCCGGGGAGGCGGCGGATTCGGGGCCGGGGGTGTTGTTCGCATCGGGACTGATCGCCGGCGGAGCGATCACCGGCGTTCTCCTCGCCGCCCTGACGGTCTACAAGGCCGACAAGGTGTACGACATGGGGGACCGGCTGGGCGTGGTGGCGCAGAACCCGATCGTCGCGCTGATCGCCTTCGTGCTCTTCCTGGCGATCCCGCTCTACCGGGTCGCCACGCGGCAGACGTCCACGAAGACTACCGAGCGGTAAAGTCGGTGCCGGGCGTCAGCGCTCGGCACGTCTCGGCGATCAGCTCGGCCGCGCGGTCGAGATCGGTCAGGCTCACCATCTCGTTCGGGGAGTGCATGTAGCGGTTCGGCACGGAGACGAGCGCGGTCGCGACCCCCTCGTGCGCCAAATGGATCGCATCCGCATCGGTCCCCGTATCGCGCCCGGCCGCGTGCACGGAGAAGGGGATCGACAGCCGCTCGGCCGTCGCCCGCACGAGAGCGTACAGGACCGGCGAGACGAGCGATCCGCGGGACAGGACCGGGCCGCTCCCCAGCTTGTGGTCCCCATGCTCCTTCTTCTCGACACCGGGATGGTCGGTGGCGAACGTCACGTCGACGACGATCGCGGCCGCGGGACGGATGCCGAAGGCACTCACGAGGGCGCCCCCCCCGTGGTATGCGATCTCTTCCTGCGTCGTCGCCACCCCCACCACGCGCGCCGCGCCCGGCGCCTCCGCGTACCGGCGCAGCGCCTCGAGCACGACGAAGGCGCCGATCCGGTTGTCGATCGAGCGCGAGACGATGCGGTCATTGAGCAGCGTGTGCGTGCCGGCATCGATGACGGCCGGGTCGCCGACCCCGATCTGCCCTTCCGCTTCCGCCCGCGAGGTCGCGCCAATATCCACCCACAGGTCGGTCAGCTTCGACGCGCGGTCGCGGTCCTCGTGCTTGATCAGATGGATCGGCTTCTTGCCGACCACTCCGATCACGTCGCCGGAGCGTCCGAGGAGGCGCACGCGCTGGCCGATGAGCACCTGCGCGTCCCAGCCGCCAATGGCGCCCACGTAGACGTAG
>PLLD01000226.1 GCA_003141205.1 Gemmatimonadota bacterium | reverse complement strand
CCGCTCCCCCGCCGCTCAACGCGCCCAGCTGGCACACGCCGACGTCGGCGCTCACGAAGGTCCGCGCGCCGATCTGCTTCCCGGCGCCGATGCGCGTGCCGCTCAGTGTATTGAAGAGCGCGCCCTGCGCCGTTCCCGCCTGTGGCCCGATCTGCGAGTACCCCCCCGGCTGCACCTGCACGTAGTCGAACAGGCCACCGGATAGCTGCGACCCGAGGGCGGTGCCAAGCGTGGGCAGCACGACCGACGTCAGGACGGCGGCGTTCCCTCCGCTCGTCACGTCGTACGAGGGATGGCCGGTGACCAGGTAGCTCAACAGATCCGACTGGCTGTATTGCTGCAGGCGCGACGTGTCGGCCGGAGAGGACGGCCTCCCCGCATCCGCGCTGGAGAGCGCCACCGTCGGCCGCTGCAGCGTGCCCCCGAGCGCCACCCGGATGCGGACGTCCGGCTTCACGTCGCCGGTGACGACCTGGGGCTGGCGCACCGTGTGGATCGCGGTGATGTCGAGCGCCGGGTTGAATCCCGGATCCCCGGAGAACCGGACCGTTCCCGGCTGGTCGACGAGGAACGTGCGCTGGACGATGCCGAGATTGAGCCGGTAGTCGCCCCGGGTCGCCGCGAGCACCCCCGAGAGGGCCAGTGCACGCGTCGAGTCCTGCCCCGTTGGGGCCGTCGTCACGTAGAGAGGGCCTTCCGACGTCGAAAGATTGATCGTGGCCTCGGAGGATTTGAGCCACACGTCCTGCGCCAGCGTCACCTGCACCGTGTCGATCCGCAGGCCCTGGACGAACCGGGGCGGCGGCTGGGGCAGGATATGCTGATTCTCGACGATCGACGTATCGATGATCGTATAGATGTCCGGGTCGTCGAGGTTGATGACCTGCTTCTGCAGCACGTCGCGGAGATAGATCGTCCCGCGATCGACCCGTACGGCTCCGGTGAGACGCGCCGACGTCTCTCGGCCGATCAACCGCAGCGGAGTCGTCGTCGACACTTCGATGTCGGCCACCCGCGATTGGTGCAGCGCGTGGAAGTTGGACGCGCGCAGCGTCAGTCCGAAATGCGGGTCGGTCGGATCGACGAACGTCAGCCAGCCATCCACGACCGCCTGGCCGTGCCGGTCGGCCGTGACCGTCGACGCGGATAGCGTGCGGATCGCGAGGCTGTCCCCGGTGAGTCCCAGGTCCGCCGTAATCCCGAGCAGCCGGACCCCGGTCTGCGGAAAGCCTGCCGCCGCGTTCGTCACGTGCACGTCGCCGGTGAAGGTCGGGTGCCGAATCGTGCCCGCGATATCGACGTTGGCCCGGAGGGATCCCTTCGGATCCTGCAGGGTGGGAAACAGGGTGGCCAACGCGCCGAACTCCGTGCTGTCCGCGTGGATGTTGCCGTGCATCGCGCCATTGACGTCGACCCGCTCGGGGACGCGCATCAGCGCGAGGTCGACCGGGACCGACACCGCCGCGTGGAGCGTCGTATCCCGGCCGTGCAGCAGGTCGGCGTCCACCTCGGCTCTCCGGTCCGCGTAGGCGCCGATAAAGCGAATCCCATCGAGCCGCGCGTCGCCGAATGCGGGACGATCGATCGCCGCATCGAGGCGCATGATCGGCGCCGCTCGCGGTCCGGTGATCGTCCAGTCGAGCGAGGCCAAACCCGCCACGCGGATCGACGACCCCACGAAAGCGCCGATGTCGGCGAGCGGGATGCTGTCCGCCATCACGTGGACGAGCGACGACCCGACGGTGGGGACCGAGGCGCGGACTGCGATCCAGCCGCTGTCGGATCCGCGTACGGTCAATGGATCGATGGCGAAGCCCGCGGTGTCCATGCGGATCCGGGCGGGCCGCTGGGCGAGGTGCCACGCATCCTTGGCGGTGTAGAGCGCAAAGGTGTCCACGTCGACGGTGGTCGCGCCGGGTGTCCGGCTCACCTCGATCGCCGCGGCGCCGTGCGGTCCCGATCCGCCGCTGACCGCCTCGGTGACCGGCGCCGCGACGGCGATCCCCACGAGCGTGCGGCCGCCCCCCTCGAGCTGCGCGGTCACGCCGACGTGGTCCAGGGCGACGCCCCAGAGCGAGAGCCCGTCGAGATTGAGAGCGGACAGGCCGCGCGGGTCGGCGGGAGCGTTGTCGAGAGCGAACGACGCGCCCACGCTCCGGATGCGCGCGCCGCCGACGCGCATGTCGCCGCCGACGAGCGTGCCGTTCACCGCGACCGAATCGACCGAGCCGGACAGCGTGGCGGCCAGCCGCAGCGTGCCGGTCATCGAATCACGCTGCGTGGCGTCGGGGGCGAGAAATCGGCGCAGTCCGCCCAACGAATCGAGCGCCGCCGTCACGCGCAGCGTGTCGGAGACGCCCGGCACGAGCCCGAGGGCTCCCGACGCCCGCAGCGAGCCGAGCGCCCAATCCCCGTCGAGGGAGTCCACGATCATGCGCCCCCCGGCGAACCGAAGCGTGCCCTGCGCCGCGACCACGCGGAACCCATCGACCAGCGATCGTTCGATCTCGGTCACAGCGGAGCCGGCGAGATCGCCGATCGAATCCCCCTCGAGATCGAGGGTGGCCCGCGCGGTCAGCGGCCCGGTGGGCGCCCCCGGACGCCCGGTCAAGGCGCGCAGGTCGGCATCGTCGAGCGCGAGGGTTCCACGAGCGGAATAGAGCGGTCCCTGGGTGTTGGCGTGCCCCTGAATGCGGACCGTCCCCGCGTCTCCGGTGAGTGCCGCGGTGACATCGAGGTCGTCCAGCGTGCCGTGCAAGGTGAGCGGGCCCACGACCGAGCCACGGAGCCACAGCTGCGGGTACGATTGGGCCAGCGTGCCCAGGGCGAGGGGATCCGCCCGCAGGTCGAGATCGTAGGTCGTGGCCGGGCTTCCGAGCGTGATGTGTCCCCCCCCCAGCAGCCGGGTCTCCGCTCCGTCTCCGTCGTGATGCACGATGTCCGCCCCGCGGATCGTGACGTCGTCCCAGACCGAATCGAGCGTCGCCGTGCCGCTGATCGTTCCGTGCACGGAGGCGAATTGCGGCAGCACGAACTCCGGGGTGCGGAGGTCGAGTTGATGCAGCGTCAGGCGGAAGTGATGGAAGACGGTCTCGCTCGGACTGGTGACATCGAGCTCGCCGGAGCCTGCGGCGTGGGAGATCGCACCGGGAACGTGCGCGTCGCGGTAGAAGAGATCGGTCGTGTCCACCCGCAGGCGCGGGAGCGGGCCCC
>PLLD01000124.1 GCA_003141205.1 Gemmatimonadota bacterium | reverse complement strand
GCGGCCTCGATCGCCTCGATGATCACACGGAGCGCCTCCTCGTCTCCCGACAGGTTCGGCGCGAAACCCCCTTCGTCGCCGACGCTCGTCGACAGGCCCCGCTTGGTCAGCACCTGCTTCAGCGTGTGAAAGACTTCCGCGCCTATCCGCAGCGCATCGGCGAACGTGTCCGCGCCCACGGGGACGATCATGTATTCCTGAAAGTCCACGGTGTTCGCGGCGTGGGCCCCTCCGTTCAGGATGTTCAGCATCGGTACGGGGAGCGTCCGCGCGAGCGGGCCGCCCAGATACCGATAGAGCGGGAGCCCCAGATCCGCCGCCGCGGCCCGCGCCGTGGCGAGGGACACCGCGAGGATCGCGTTCGCGCCGAGCTTCGACTTCGCCGGGGTCCCATCGAGCTCGATCAGCAAGCGGTCCACCTCGAGCTGCGACGTGGCGTCGAGCCCCGCGATCGCGGGCGCGATCGTCTCGTGGATGTGCGCCACGGCCGTCAGGACCCCTTTGCCGCCATACCGCTCGGGGTCCCCGTCGCGGAGCTCGAGCGCCTCGTACTGACCGGTGGATGCGCCGCTCGGCACGGCCGCGCGTCCCCGCGCGCCGGACGCGAGGATGACATCGGCTTCCACGGTGGGGTTGCCCCGGCTGTCGAGGATTTCGCGCGCGGTGACGTCGACGATGTTAGCCATGGGGTGCAAAGGTAAGGGCTGCGGAGGGCGCGGCGGGGGCCACCGCGGGCGGGTCCGACGCCACGCCGTACAGCGCGACGAGCGCCTCGCTCATGCGGTCGTGGACGCGCTGCGCGAGCGCCCCGCGATCCTCGTACGTCAGCCCGTCGGTCCGCACCGGCTCGAGGAAATGCATGTCGACCACACCGGGACGCACCGCCCACGTTCCCTTGGGCATGATCGGCAACGTCCCGTGAACGATGACGGGGATGATCGGCGCTCCGGCCGCGATGGCCATCACGAACGGGCCTTTCTTGAAAGGGCGCAGAGCGTAGTCGTGCCCGCGCGTGCCCTCCGGGAAGATGACGACGCTTGCGCCGGCGCGGATCCGCTGCGCCGCCATCTCGATGCTGGCGAACGCGGATTTCCGGTTGTCGCGCTCGATCGGGATCGACCCGAGCGCCCGCGCGCCCGGACCGAATACCGGGATGCGGAGGATCTGGGCTTTCGAGAGGAATCCCGCCCGTGGCAACGTCGCGGCCAGCGTGAAGACATCGAACCAGCTGACGTGGTTCGACACGAAGATGGCCGGCGCCGTGCCGTCCCCCATGCGTTCGGCCTCGTGCACGCGGACGCGGACACCGGCCGCCCAGAGCACCGAGCGCGCCCACGCGTGAGGCACCCACCAGAAGACGCTCCCCGGCCGGTCCCGTACGCCCAGCGCCGCCGCGATCATCGCCAGCGTCCCCAGAGGGGGCGTGACGACGAGCATCGTGAGCACCACGGCGAGGGAGCGCATCAATCCGAAAGGTGATTGTACCCCATCGGCGGGTCAACGCGCGCGCCCGCAACGACGACCTCGACCCCGGCCGGACCGCCCGTCACCCGCCCGATCGCCGTGAGAGGCAGGTCGAATTCACGCGTGAAGCCGGACAGATCGAGTCCGGCAGGCGCGGTCGCCGCGAGCTCGTACTCCTCCCCCGCGCGCCCCGCTTCGATGGCCGTCGTGCCCGCCGTGCGCGGCGCGGCGGAGAGATCGAGCGCGATCCGCACGCCGCTGGCGGCAGCGAGGTGCCCGGCGTCAGCGACGAGGCCATCGGAGACATCGATGGCCGCCGTGGCGCCGCGGGCCGCGAGCCACTGCGCTTCCCGGAGGCGAGCGACCGGATGGGCGAAGCGCGCCCGGTCGAGCGGATCCGGCGCTACGCCGGCGAGCCATGCCGCGAGCGCGGCAGCGGGCCCACCCAGCCGCCCCGTCAGATACACCACGTCGCCGGCACGGGCGCCCGCGCGCGAAAGCGGGTGCGCGGCGCTTCCCAGGACGGTGACCGTCAGGGACAAGAGCTCGCCGCTCGTCAGATCTCCACCCACGATCGCCGCTCCGGCCGCGCGAGCTGCGTCCGCCACGCCGTCGGCGATCGCATCGAGGCCGTCCCGCCAGGCCCGTGGAAGGGTGAGCGCCAGCAGCAGGGCGCGCGGAGTCGCGGCCGCGGCGGCGAGGTCGCTGAGCGCCGCCGCCGTCGCCCGGTATCCGATCTCGGCGGGGGAGAGCCACGCGCGGCGGAAGTGCACGTTTTCGACGCTCGTGTCCGTGCTCACGACGAGCCGCTCCCCGGCGGGGATCTCGAGCACGGCCGTGTCCCCCCCCACGCCGCTGGCCGCGGGACCCCAGCGCGCCAGCATCCGGCGCACGGCATCGAACTCCGCGCCGGGCCCGAGCGCCAGCGGGCGCATTCGCTAGCGCGCCGAGGAGTCGCCGACCGCGGGCAGCTCCGCGAGCACCGGGTACGGCGGGGCCGGATCGTCGAGGCGCCAGACGGACGGAAGCGCAGCCAGGACGTCGTCGAGCGTCCGCCCGCGAACCGTTCCCCCGCCACACGCAATTTCGGCCGCGCGCCCATGCGCCCACGCCGCGCAGGCCGCGGACGCGCCGGGCGCGCCGGTCTGCGCCAGCAGCGTCGCGGCAATCCCCGCCAGGATGTCGCCACTCCCCCCTGCGGCGAGCGCCGGCGTGCCGGTCGCGCTCACGAGCCGCTCCGCGGGCCCCCCCTCCCCCTTTGCAGCGGGAGTGGTGATCACCGTCGGCACCCCTTTGAGGAGCACGGTCGCACCGAGGGTCGATGCCAGGGCCTGTCCGATGTCGAATCGCGCCGCGAGGACATCCTCCGCGCCCTGCCCGACCAACCGGCCGAACTCGGCGACGTGCGGCGTCACGATCGCGGGGCGGCCCGCGAGCAGCGCTCCCAACTCCCCGGCGCGGCCCGCATACGCGTTCAGCGCATCTGCGTCGACCACGGTCGGCAATCGCGTGACGCGCAGCACCCGATCGATCGCGGCGCGCGCGGCCGGGCTCGCACCCAATCCTGGACCGATGAGCACGGCGTCGGCCCACTCTCCAATCTCCCGTGCGGCCTCCGCGTCGGTCGTCGGCCACGCCGCCGCCAGCGATTCGTACGCGGCGCCCTGCACCACCGGGACGTTGGCGGGAGCGACGAAGAAGCGCACGAGGCCGATGCCACTCGTGCGTGCGGCACGCTCCGCCAGCATCGCCGCTCCCGCCATCCCTTCGCCACCGGCGACGATGGCGAGGTAGCGGCGTGTTCCCTTGTGGGCCGAGGCGGAAATAGGCGGCACGTGAGCGCGCACGTATGCGGCGTCGACGAGCGCCGGCATGGCCGCATCGGCATCCGAGAGCGGGCCCAACCCGATGTCGAGCACGACGATACGGCCGCACCATTCACGTGCGATGAGCAGGCCGCGCTTGATCGCGCCGAACGTCAGCGTCAGGTCGGCACGCACGGCCCCCGCACCGTCCCGCGCGACCGCACCCGTCGTCGCGTCGACCCCGGTCGGGACGTCCAGCGCCACCACGGTCGCTCCGCGCGCGCGGCGAAGAGCGATCTGTTCCACGGCGTCGGCGATGCCGCCGCGCGGCGCACCGCTCGACCCGGTGCCGAGCAGGCCATCGATGACGAGCGCGGCCTCGCCCGCACTCGGCGGTCGTGTAATGGCCGGGGGCGCGAGCGCGCGCTCCGCCGCGGCGTCTCCTCCGGATTTGGGCTCCCCGACGACGATCATGCGGACGGCCACGCCGGCCGCACTCAGGGCGCTTCCGACGACCCAGGCATCGCCCCCATTGTTCCCGGGGCCCGCGAAGACATCCACTCCGCCCTCGAGCCGCCCCGCGTACCGGCGTGCGATCTCACCTGCCGCGGCCGCACCGGCGACGCGCATCAGGGCGCGCGCCGGGATCCCCGCCGCGATCGCCCTCCGGTCGCGTGCCGCGCTTTCCGCGGCGTCGAGGACGCGCTGGTGGTCGTCCCGGGGGTGCGATCCCGCGGAGACCGGCACCGCCGGTCTAGGAGGGTGTGGCCGGCGACCGGCCGTACGTGATCGCGCCGTTGTCACAGCGGACGGTAAAGCCGCAATCGGGGTTGCTGCACACCCAAGCCTTGTAAGTGATCGTCGCGCCGTCGCGCCCGTAGTCGCTCAGCGGGAGGAGCGTCCCCTTCCCGCACGTCTTGCAGTCCGGCCACGCGCCCGCCACCGCCCCGCCACCCGACACGTCCGTCATGCTAGGCCCGGGCCGCGAACGTCCAGGGATAGTTGTCCTCGAAGGCGCCGTCGAACTCGTACACGGCGTGGAAATCGTCCCGCGAGTCGGTCGGCTGACGGATGAGCAGATTCAGCTCGACCAGGGTGAACACCACATCGCCGATGTCGGCGGTCGAGCGGACACCCCAGTGATCGAGCACGAGTCGCGCGAGGACGCCGTACCGATCGAGAGCGAGGTCGCGGCATGCGGCGGCGAGCTCACGTCCCGCGATGTGGCGGCGCTCCGTCAGACGCGACTGGCAGAACTCGAGCGCCATGAGCACGAACAGGTACGCGTGCTCGTGGAACCGGCGCTCGCGCATCCGGATCTGATCCATGATCCCGTCTCGGAACGCTATTTCCGCCACGACGCGTGTCCTCCTGCCCTGAGATCCCGGCCGATCTGCTGCAGTCCCGTTACCGTACCGCGACCGGCGGCGAGTCGGCCACGGGGTAGAGCGGAAAGCTCGCCGTCAGCGCGCGCACTTCGTCGCGAACGGTCTGTGTCACGGCGGCATCCTCGATGTGGCTCAGCACGCGGTCGATGAGCTCGGCGACGCGCTCCATCTCGGACTCCCCGAGTCCGCGCGTCGTCACGGCCGGCGTGCCGATGCGGATCCCGCTGGTGACGAAGGGAGACTGCGTCTCCTTCGGCACCGTATTCTTGTTCACTGCGATCATCGCCCGATCGAGAGCGAGCTCGGCCGCCTTCCCCGTGAGCCCCTTGTTCCGCAGGTCGACGAGCATGAGATGCGTATCCGTTCCGCCCGACACGATCTGGTAGCCGCGCTGCGTGAGCGCACCCGCGAGCGCCTGGGCGTTCGCGATGACCTGGGAGCAATACACCTTGAATGCGGGCTGCATCGCCTCGTGCAGCGCGACCGCCTTGGCCGCGATGACGTGCTCGAGCGGGCCGCCCTGCGTCCCCGGAAAGACCGCCTTGTCGATCGCCTTGGCGTGCTCCGTCTTGCACAGGATCAGCCCGGCGCGCGGTCCACGCAGCGTCTTGTGCGTGGTCGTCGTCACGACGTCGGCGTAGGGAACGGGGGACGGATGCAGCCCGGTCGCCACGAGGCCGGCGATGTGCGCCATGTCGACCATGAGATAGGCGCCCACTTCCTTCGCGATTTCGGCGAACGCGGCGAAGTCGATCGTGCGCGCATACGCGCTCGCGCCGGCGATGATCATGCGCGGCGAATGCTCGCGGGCCGTGCGGCGCATGGCGTCGTAGTCGATCAACCCCTCATCGGTGACGCGATAGTGGACCGCGTGATACAGAATGCCCGAGAAGTTCACGGGCGATCCGTGCGTCAGATGCCCGCCGTGCGAGAGGTCGAGCCCAAGGAAGGTCTCGCCCGCCTTGAGCAGCGCGAGAAACGTCGCGCTGTTGGCCTGCGCGCCGGAATGCGGCTGGACGTTGGCGTGCTCGGCCTTGAAGAGCACCTTGGCGCGATCGATCGCGAGCTGCTCGATCTGATCGACGAACTTGCAGCCGCCGTAGTACCGCTTCCCCGGCAGCCCCTCGGCGTACTTGTTCGTGAGGGGCGAGCCCATCGCCTCCATCACGGCCGGCGAGACGAAATTCTCCGAGGCGATCAGCTCGAGCCCTTCCGATTGCCGCTCGATCTCGCACTCGATGAGCCGAGCGATGACGGGATCCGTCTCGTTCAGCGCCGCCCCCGGCGGACACCGGTTCCACGCCGACCATTTCAGCATTCCGCGATCATCCTCCGCCAAGTTCGCTCGTGTGCTCCCAAGCATACCATGCGATTCACTCGCCGTACAGTTCCCGGGCGATCACGATGCGCTGAATCTCGGATGTCCCTTCGTAGATCTCCGTGACCTTGGCGTCCCGGAACAGCCGCTCGACCGGATAGTCCGTGACGTAGCCGTAACCGCCGAACACCTGGACGGCCTGCGTCGCGACCCACATCGCCGTTTCGCTCGCGGTGAGCTTGGCCATCGCGGCGAGCTGCGTGACCCCCTCGCCCCGATCCTTGGCGGCGGCCGCGGCGAACAGCAGGGCGCGCGCCCCCGAGATCCGCGTGGCCATGTCGGCGAGCTTGAACTGGATCGCCTCGTGCTCCTTGATCGCCTTGCCGAACTGCCGCCGCTCCGCCGCGTACGCGACGGCGTGGTCGAATGCGGCGCGCGCGATTCCGACGGCTTGCGTCGCGATGCCGAGCCGGCCGTGCTCGAGCGACGCCATGGCGTAGATGAACCCTGCGTCCGGCTCACCCAGGAGCTGGTCGATCGGGACGCGCAGGTTGTCGAAGACGAGTTGCACGGTCGGCGACGCGCGGAGTCCCATTTTGCTCTCGTGCTTTCCCACGCGGACGCCGGGCAGATCCGGCGTCACGATGAAGGCCGCTATGCCGCGTGCGCCATTCCGCGCGCCGGCGGTATCGGTCCGCGCCATCGTGAGGATGACGCCCGCTTCGCTCCCGTTGGTCACCCACGCCTTCGTTCCGTTCAGCACGTAGGCGTCGCCGTCGCGCACCGCCTGCGTGCGCAGAGCCGAGGCATCCGATCCCGCGTCGGCCTCCGACAAGGCGAACGCGCCGAGGATGTCGCCGCGCGCCATCGGAGGGAGGAAGCGCATGCGCTGCGCCTCCGTCCCGTAGTGCAGGATCATCTGGGTGGGCAGCGAATTGTGCACGCTCATCGTCACCGCCGTCGCCGCATCGGCGGCCGCGATCTCCTCGAGCGCCAGGAGATAACTCACCGTGTCGAGCCCCAGCCCTCCATACGCTTCGGGAATCAACATCCCGAAAAGGCCGAGCTCGGCCATCCCGGGCAACACCTCGCGCGGGAAATGCGACTCGCGATCCCACCGCGCCGCGTGCGGCGCGATCTCCTGCGCCGCGAATGCGCGCACAGCGAGCTGGATCTCGCGCTGCTCGGCCGTCAGCGCGAGGAATTCGGGGAGGCGAGGCACCGCGGCGGGAGGCTCAGTCGTACCGGTAGAAGCCGCGCTTGGTCTTGCGACCCAGCCAGCCCGCCGCGACATACGTCCGGAGCAGCGGACAGGCCCGGAACTTCGGATCGCCCAATCCGCGATGCAGCACATCGAGGATCGCCACGCACGTGTCGAGGCCGATCAGGTCGGCCAGCGCGAGCGGCCCCATCGGATGCTGCATCCCGAGACGCATCACGGTATCGATAGCTTCCGGCGTCCCGACCCCTTCCATGACGCAGAACACCGCCTCATTGATCATCGGCAGGAGCACGCGGTTCGCGATGAAGCCCGGGTAATCCCGCGCCTCGACCGGAGTCTTCCCGACGGCGCGCGCGAGTGCCATGGTGCGCTCCGTCGTGGCGTCCGATGTCGCGAGCCCGCGAATCACTTCCACGAGCTGCAGAACCGGCGCGGGATTCATGAAGTGCATCCCGATGA
>PLLD01000103.1 GCA_003141205.1 Gemmatimonadota bacterium | reverse complement strand
CGTGCCCGAACAGCTCGCTCTCGAGCAGGCTCTCCGGCAGCGCCCCGCAGTTGATCGAGAGAAAGGGGCCCTCGGAGCGCCCCGACAACTGATGGATGTAACGGGCAATGACCTCTTTCCCGGTGCCCGAGGCGCCCTGAATCAGTACCGTGGACTCCGTGGGCGCCACGGTCTCCGCCAGATCCATCGCGGCACGCCACACCGCGCTGGCGCCGACCGGACGGGCATCGGCGGTCCGATCGCGGCGCCGGATCTCGAGCTTGAGCGATCGGTTCTCGACCCGCAGCATCCGATGTTCCGCGGCGCGGCGCAGGATCGCGAGCAGGTCGTCGTTGCGGAACGGCTTCTGGATATAGTGGAAGGCCCCCTCGTTCACGGCCTGCATCGCCGTCTGGAGGGTGGCCTGCGCCGTCATGAGGATGACCGGCACGTCCGGATCCCGCGCGCGTGCGGCGCTCAGGATCTCCACCCCTCCGACCGACGGCATGCGAATGTCGGTGAGAACGATGTCCGGCATCCGCTCGGCGAGGCGCTCCAGCCCCTCCTTGCCCCCCGCCGCCACGATCGGGAGGAAGCCTTCGTTCTTGAGAAGGATCCGCAGCGATTCGACGATCCCGGGCTCGTCATCGATGAGGAGCACCGTCGGCGGTCCGCTCGGCTGCACGGCGCCGGTCATGCGGCGGTCATGCGGCGGTCCGCGCCGGCACCAGGATCGTGAAGCGCGTCCCCTCGGCGCCGCTGTCGACCAGCACGCAGCCGCGATGCGCCTCGATCGCGCGGTGCACCACGGAGAGCCCGAGCCCGCTCCCGCCCCCCTTGGTCGTAATGAAGGGGTGGAACAGCCGGTCGCGCACCTCGGCCGCGATCCCCGGGCCATTGTCGATGACGCGAATGGCGATCGCGGCGGACTCGAACGTCACGCCCGGCGGGAGGTCGCGCTCCGCCACGGCCGCGAGCTCGATCCGCACCTCGCCCCGATCGGCCGGCACGGCCTGCACCGCATTCAGAGCGAGGTTGAACACCGCGCGATGCAAGAGATCCTCATCGCCATCGATCACCACAGGCGCGTCCGGGATGTCGCAGCTCAGCTTGAGTCCCGCCTGACGGCTCGGATGCGCCGCCGCCAGGTTCCCCGCCTGCCGAACGATGAGCCCGAGATCGACCGGACTCACGCGCGTCACGCGCACCCGCGCGAAATCGAGAAATTCCGTCAGCAGCCGCGCCAGGCGATCCGACTCCCCCACGATGAGCGCCGCGAGCGCGCGGGCGTCATCCTCGCTCCGCGCGGCGGTGGGACCGGGACGCGGACTCCCCCGCCTCTCGCGCGAGGGCATGCGGGCCAGCTGCTCGACCGCGCTGCGAATGGATGCGAGGGGATTCTTGATCTCGTGGGCGAGCGATGCGCTGAGCTCCGCCACCGCTTCGAGCCGGCTGGCGCGGATATGCAGCGCATCGAGCCGCTTCTGACCCGAGATGTCCTGAAAGATCGCGGTCCCGGTCACCGCGGTCCCGCGCGCCACGTCCTGCTCGCCGCCGGTCCCCGCCCCCCCTCCGCCGGCGCCCACGCTGAACGTCGTCGTGACGCCGATGGGGACCGTATTGTCGCCGAACCGGATGTCCTCCTCGGCCCGGGTCGTCCGGATGCGCTCCTTCGCCGCCCGCTCGAGGGCGCGCGCCATCACCGGCGCGGCCTGGGCGAGCGGACCAAGGATGGGGCGCCCCACGTAGCGCGCGAAGGGGAGCCCGAGCAGCGCGCTCGCCGCGGGGTTCGCGTAGAGCAACCGGCCGCCCGAGTCGATCGTGATGATCCCGCTGCGAATGTTGCGCAGGACGTCTTCCGCCTGGTGCCGGACCGCGAAGAGCTGCGCCGCGGTGCCCGCGGCCCCCGCTTCCCGCAGCCGCGCGCTGATGTACGCGCTCCCCAGCGCCACGGTGGCGAACACGAACAGCTGCAGCCAGATGCTGAGATAGGACGGTGCGTGGGAGAGCCAGAGAACATCCGCGAAGTAGAAGACCGTCCCGAGCAGCGCGATCAGCAGCCCGCCACCGGTCGGCAGGAGGACGGCGGCGATGGCGATGATGAGGATGTACAGCGCGACGAACTGCGAGCTCCCGCTCCCCGTGATGTGCACGACGGCGGTCACGAGCAGCAGGTCGAAGATCGTCTGGGTGTAGAGGAAATCGCGCCGCAACGGCGCGCGATAGAACTCGGTGTACGCGGCGGAGCCGGCCGTGACGATCAGCGTGACGGCGAAGATCAGCGACCCGTTCCGGATCGCCGTCGGATCCCCTCCGTTCCAGGCCAGCTGTGCGGCGATGAAGATCGCCGTCGCGAGCGAAAAGCGACCGACGTATATGCCGCGAATCAGCCGGCGCGGGTCGAGAATCGTCGCCTGGAGCCGGGGACGGATCATTCCCAGCCCGGACGGGCTCGGCCGCTCGGATTCCAGCGAGGGGAGCATCGTCGGGAAGCCGCCGGAGCCTACGGTCGAGCTCGGTACCGGCGTGCCGGGCAGCGGGAGCGCAACTGACGGCACGGGCTGAGTAGGCACGGAATTCGGCATTATCCTAGTATGATGCTGACGAGTCGTGTCCGGAACGGTTTCCGCGAGATGCTGCAGCGGACGGTGCGCCCCGTCACCATCCGCCTCGCCGCGCTCCTCATGCGGCTGTTGTCACACGATGACCTCCGTGCCCTCATCAAGCAGGCCCGGGCGGACGGCGCGCTGAACGAATCCGATTCGGCAATGCTGTCCGGGATCTTCGCCTTCCACCACAAGAAGATCCAGGACGTCATGCGGCCGCGGACCGAAGTCGTGGCGCTGCCGCTGGACGCGACGGAGCGGCAGGTCCGCGACGTCCTGCGGGCCGAACGGTACTCCCGGTACCCCGTGTATCGCGGCAGCCTCGATGACATCGCGGGTGTCTTCGTCGCCAAGGACCTCTGGCTGGCCCCGTCCGATACGGGTGCCCCCTTTACGGGCGCTCCCTTCGCCCTGCAACAGTTCGTGCGTGAAGCGCTGTACGTGCCGCGCAAGCGCCCCGCCGAGCGCGTGCTGGACGACCTCCGCCGCACGCGGGCACACATGGCGATCGTTCTGGACGAGTACGGGGGCACGGCGGGGATCGTGACGGTCGAGGATTTGGTCGAGCAGGTGATCGGGGAGATCGCGGACGAATACGATCTCGCGACGCGGCGCGCGATGAATCTGGATGGCGTGCTCGAGCTGGCGGGTTCCCTGTCGCTGATCGACGTCCGGGCCGAATACGAAGTACCGATCCCCGAAGGGGAATGGACGACGCTCGGCGGCTACACCTTCGCGGGGCTGGGACGCGCTCCGCACATCGGCGATCGCGTTCCCTTCCCCAGTGGCGAGCTCGAGATCATCGCCGTGGACGGACGGCGCATCGCGGCCCTGCGCGTGCATCGGGACCCGGCTCCCGACCCCGCGGCGCGCCGTGCCGCGCGAGACATCTCGGTCGCCGTCTGACGCGCCAGCGTCTGAAGCGCCAGCGTCTGAAGCGCCAGCGTCTGAAGCGCCAGCGTCTGAAGCGCCAGCTCCTCGTCACGATCCACGACGTCACCCCGGCGCTCGCGCCGGGGGCGCGAGCACTCTGGCAGGCGTGCGCCGAGCACGGGGTGACTCCCGGGCTCCTCGTGGTGCCGGATTGGCACGGCCGCTCGCCGCTCGACGCGGACCCCGCATTCGTCGATTGGCTTCGCGTACGCGCGGAGGAGGGAGCCGAGATCTTCCTGCACGGGGAGCGGCACGACGAGGTCGGATCGCCGCGAGGGTGGCGCGATGCGTGGAGTGCGTGGGGCAAGACGGCGCGCGAGGGGGAGTTTCTGACCCTCGACGAGGGCGCGGCCTACGAGCGGATCGCGCGCGGCGTGGCGCTGCTGACGAGGCTTGGGCTGCCTCCCATCGGATTCGTGCCCCCCGCGTGGCTGGCGCGGCCGGAGTGCGACCGCGCGGTGTCGGCCGCCGGCCTCCGGTTCAGCGAGAACGACCATTCCATCCTGCTGCTCGAGCGGGGCGCGCGCCTGCCCTCTCCCGTGGTCCGTTGGAGCGGCCGCACGGCCCTCCGGGCTCACGGGTCAGCGGTCGTGGCGGCCGCGCGGTGGACGCTCCAACGCGGCTCGCCGCACGTCCGCATCGCGTTGCATCCCGGGGACCTCGATCACGCCGTCACAGCCCGTTCGCTGGCGTACTGGCTCGAGCGCTGGGTCGCGGATCGTACGCCGACGGGGTACGCGGCGCTGTAACGACGGAGGGGCGGCAGTATCGCCGCCCCTCCGTCGTCCTTTCTCTCCTCGTCTCTACTTGACCGCGTTCATCATGTCGAAGATCGGCAGATACATGGCGACGACCATGCCGCCGACCACGACGCCGAGGAAGACGATCATGACCGGCTCGAGCAGGGCGAGCAGTCCGGAGACGGCGGCGTCGACCTCTTCGTCGTAGAAGTCCGCGATCTTCGTCAGCATGTCGTCGAGTCCGCCCGTTGACTCACCGACGGCGATCATCGAGATCACCATCGGCGGGAACACGGCGGAGCGCGCGAGAGGCACGGCGATCGTCTCTCCCCCCGCGATACTCGCGCGCGCCTCCATGACGGCATCCTGGATCACCCGGTTGCCCGCGGTCTTCGCCGTGATCTCGAGGCCGTCGAGGATGCTCACGCCGGAGCTGAGCAGCGTCCCCAGCGTCCGCGTGAAGCGCGACACCGCGGACTTGCGCAGGACATCGCCGAGCACCGGCAGATGGAGCACGGTCCGGTCGATGACGAGCTTGCCGGCCGGCGTCTTATAGTACCGCTGCAGCGACACCGCGAGGGCCGTCAGCGCGCCCAGCACCGCCCACCAATAGTGGCGCAGGAAGGCGGACAAGCCGATCACGACGCGCGTCGGCAAGGGCAGCCCCATTCCGACGGACGCGAACATGTCCTGGAAGACGGGGATGACGAAGATCAGCAGGACGGTGATCGCGATCCCCGCGACGCTCATGATCACGGCCGGGTAGATCATCGCGCCCTTCACGCGGCGCACCAGGTTGCCGTTCTTCTCGAGGAAGGTCGCCAGACGGAGCAGGATCGTGTCGAGGATACCGCCGGCCTCGCCGGCCGCCACCATGTTGACGTACAGATCCGTGAACGCCTTGGGGTGTTTCCGGAGCGCGTCCGCGACGGTGTTCCCCGACTCCACGTCGCGCTGAACCTGCCGCGTGACGGCCGAGAGGGTCTTGTTCTCCGTTTGCTTCGACAGGATGTCGAGCGACTGGACGAGGGGAAGTCCCGCGTTGATCATCGTCGCGAACTGCCGCGTGAAGACGATGACGTCGCGGTTCTTGATGCCCCCCGGGCGACGCTTGCTGATCTTCTCTTCCTCGTCGACGCGAATCACGGACAGGCGCTGGCGCCGCAGCTGCGCGACCACCTCTTCCCGGTTGGTCGCGGTCACCGTGGCGGTGCGCACGTCGCCGTTCACGGCGCGCGCGGTGTACGAATAGCTAGGCATCACGCATCCTCGCGTCTCGGTTCGCTACCGGCGGGCCCCACCGGTGGTCTTCGTCGCGGCCGGTGTCTGCCGCGCGTCCTCCTCGAGCGGAGCCTGTCCGATCATGCGCAGGAACTCGTTCGGGTCGGACGAGACGCGCAAACACTCGTCGAGCGCGACTTCGCGGGTCGCATACAGGGAGTAGAGCGCGTCGTTGAGCGTCTGCATGCCGTATTTCTTGCCGGCCTGCATCGCCGAATAGATCTGGTGGATCTTCTTCTCGCGGATCATCGCCCGGATCGCGGGCGTCACCACGAGGATCTCCGCCGCCATGGCGCGCCCGCGCCCCTTCGCCTTGGGCAGCAGCGCCTGCGTCACGACACCCTCGAGCACGAACGCCAGCTGGGCCGAGATCTGCGCCTGCTGGTGCGCCGGAAAGACGTCGATGATGCGGGTGATCGACTCCGCCGCGGAGTTGGTATGCAGCGTCGCGAGAGCCAAGTGCCCCGTCTCGGCGATCGTGAGCGCGGCCTGAATCGTCTCGAGATCGCGCATTTCACCGATGAGGATCACGTCCGGGTCTTCCCGCAAGGCGTATTTGAGCGCCGTCTGGAAGGTCCGCGTGTCCGTCCCCACCTCGCGCTGGTTCACGATGCACGACTGGTGGCGGTGGATGAACTCGACCGGGTCCTCGACCG
>PLLD01000289.1 GCA_003141205.1 Gemmatimonadota bacterium | reverse complement strand
CCTCATCGACGCGCACACGCACCTCTTTCTCCACGCCTACGATGAGACGGCGTGGAACGATCAGGTGCTCCGCGAGCCACTCGCCCTGCGCGTCGTGCGCGCGGTCGCCCACGCCGAGCGCACGTTGCTCGCCGGATTCACCACGATTCGCGATCTCGGGACGGAAGGCGCCGACGACGCCGATGTCGCCCTCAAGACCGCGATCGATCGCGGCATCGTTCCTGGACCGCACATGCTGGTCGTGACGCGCGCGATCGTCGCGACCGGATCGTACGGACCACCGCGACCCGGATATGCGTTCGATCCCCCTCAGGGTGCGCAGGAAGCGGATGGCGTTTCGTTGCCGCGCGTCGTGCGCGAGCAGATCGGGCACGGCGCCGACTGGGTCAAGCTGTACGGCGACTACCGCTGGGGACCGCATGGCGAGGCGCTGCCGACCTTCTCACAGGATGAGATGAATCTCGCGGTGGCCACGGCCCACGGCGCCGGTCGCCCGGTCGCCGTTCATACGACGACCGCGGAGGGAATGCGGCGGGCGATCGCCGCCGGCGTCGAAACGATCGAGCACGGCGATGACGGAACTCCGGATGTCTTTCGGGCGATGGCGGCCCACCACATCCCGCTCTGTCCGACGATCGCCGCGGACGAGGCGATCGCACGCTATCGCGGCTGGATATCCGGCACGGAACCGGAGCCGGATCTCCTCGTGCGCAAGCGGGCGAGCGTCCGTGCGGCGATCGATGCCGGCGTCACGATCTGCAACGGGAGCGACGCGGGCGTATTCAATCACGGCGAAAACGCCCGCGAGATCGAGCTGCTCGTGGCCTATGGATTGACTCCCATCCAGGCGCTCCGGGCGGCAACATCGGTGGATGCCGCGGTCCTTCGGCTGGCCGACCGCACCGGACGCGTCGCGCCCGGTCTCATGGCGGACCTCATCGCCGTCGGTGGCGACCCCACCCACGACATCTCCGCTGTACGTCACGTGATCTTCGTCATGAAGGACGGGATCACGTATCGGCGTCCCTAGCGCCTCTCCGCCCTAGAGCACCCGTACGACCCCGAGCCGGAACGCATTTCCCGCCGGCAGCGCTCCGCCGGCGCCGGTCTCGATGGTAATCGTCTCCGAGCCCGACCCGACGGCGTTCAGCTGAAAGATCGACGCTCCCCCGCCCTTCAGTCCCAGCACGGTTGTGCTGAATGTCCCCGAATCGACGGCGCGCGGCACGAGCGGGTATGGGCGGGTGAAAAAGCTGGGGATGCCGCCATTGAGCCGGGAGTAGATGTCGCGCTGGTCCCAGCTCGGAACCGTGAGCAGGCGACTCGCCGGCGCGAATCCAGCGCCGTAGTCGTTGGTCGCCATCGCGAGGTAGAAGTCGAGCATCATCGTGCCCGGCGATTGACCCGTGCGGGCCGCGAGATTGGCGAGACCCGTGTGGACCGGGTCGTCGACGATCGCCTTGAAGAACGCCGCCTCCGTCGTCGCGGATTGGTCCGCCGCCCAGCGCGCGAAGGACCACGCCCCCCCGTACTTCGCCTCCGTCGTCGGACCGATCACGGATTCCGACTCGACGTTGCTCAGGAACTCGTACAGCCAGACGAAATGACTCTGTGACAGATCGAGCGGAACGATCCGGCCGCAGGAGTTGGGGATCAACTCGCACCCGAGGCTCGCCTGAAAATCGTTGTTCCCTTTCCAGTGCTCCGGGGCGAATTGCCGGATCCAGATTTCGGCCGATGCCTGGGCCGTCGCTTCCTCGAGCCAGAGCTCCTCGAAATTCTGCGCGTTATCGAGGAAGTGCTGCGCGAACGACGCGATGTGCTTCGACTCGTGTGCCGCGACCGAGCGGATGAAGAGCGTCCAGTACTGCGGAGGCCACCCGCTATCGGGCACGAACCCATAGAAGATCTCGGTCTCGTTGCTCCGAATCGCGGTATCGCTCGTGGCCGGGGCGTCGTTGTTCGCGAAGAAATCGCAGGGATTCACGAATCCCGCGACCCCCTGCAGCTCGGTATTCAGGACGGGCGAGAAGAGCACCGTCACCCGGCCCGCACTCGAGAGCGAATCGTCGATCAGCAGCGGATCGCCGAAATTCGCCGTCACTTCGCCGTAGGTCTTCGCGTCGTATTCGGGCGCGAGCGTATTGGTGTAGAAGGTGTCGAGCTGGTTCGCGTACGCCGATTGCACGTCTTCCAGCACCAGGAGCCACCGCGACGCGTACGCCGTGCGCGCCATGACGGTGTCGGCGTCCCCACAGCTGCCCATGATGTTGTTGCGAACGAAGACGAGCGACGTGTCGCCGACGGTGGCCGAGATCCTACCGGGGACGCGCGCGCCCGTCGTGCCCCGAACCGGCGCGGTGGCCGGCCCGAGCCCCGCACCCGGCGATCGCGTCATCGCCCGTACCGCCGCGCGCCGCAGGGCGCGCCCCGCCTGGTCCCGCGCCGATGTAATGGGATTGCCGCGGCGGGCGATGAGGCGGTGCACCAGCTCCCGGTCGTGCTCGAGCATGCTGAGGTGCGGGTCGGGTGTCCCGGCCCCAAGGTGGTGCGCCCCCGGGGGCACCCGAAACCGGATCGCATTTCCCTGCGTCGGCGCCGGAGGCGCGCTCGGGAGAATCGGCCGGGACGCGCCGGCCGGGCTCGCCGCGGCGCTGTCCGGCCCCGTACCGGCCAATGTGAAATCGGCGGCCGCCGTCCCCGACGGCGTCGTATTCACGACGGCAATCATGTACTGTGCGCCCGCGGCGAGCGAGAGCGTCGTCGCCACTCGCCCCGAGTCCAGCAGGAGAGCCTGGCCGACGGACAACGCGATGGCGCCGTGCGTCGGCGCGGTGGCTTTGTCCGAGCCGCCGCACCCCACCGCGACCGCTACGGCCACGCTCAGCGCGCCCGTTGAGACTCGCATCGCCATCTGCATGACCAGCGTGCGTACCCGGGAGCAACAGCAAAGCTCCGCCCCGCACGCGCCCGAAACTCGACTCTAGGACGGCCAGCCATGCGCTCCGACGAGCGGGACGAAGCGCACCGGTCCGATCTCCCGCCGCGTGACCGCATCCCCCTCCCGTGTCGCCACAGTCAGGATCTGCTCTTCCCGGTCGCCGAGTGGGATCAAAATGCGTCCCTCCGGGGCCAATTGCTCGAGCAGCGGCGCGGGGATGTCGGATGCCGCCGCGCTGACGAGGATCGCGTCGTACGGACCGTACTCGCGCCACCCGAGCGTACCGTCCCCCAGCAGCAGCGAGATATTGCGCGCCCCGATCCGCCGGATCACCTCGCGCGCGCGGTCGAGCAGCTCCCGATTGCGCTCGACCGAGAAGATTTGCGCCGCGAGATGCGACAACAGCGCGGTCTGGTACCCCGAACCGGTGCCGATCTCGAGCACCCGCTCGTGCCCCGTGAGCTTGAGCTCCTCCAGGTACCGTGCATGGACGGAGGGCTGCGAGATCGTCTGGCCGCCGCCGATCGGCAGCGCCGAATCGTCGTAGGCGCGATGCACGACGGCGCTCGGCACGAAGATGTGGCGCGGCACGACCTCGAACGCGCGCAACACCGCGAGGTCGCGGATCCCCCCTTCGCGCAGCGTCTCGATCAGGCGCCGGCGGGGACCGCGATAGATCTGCTCCTCGACCGGGCCTGCCATTACGGGGCCTGCCACCAGGATCCTGCCGCCGCGAGGAGGTCGTGGTGCGTGAGGTCGAGATGCAAGGGTGTGACGGAAATGTACCCATCCGCGATCGCCTGATAGTCGAAGTCGTGCTCCCCCGTCCACGTGATGCGGCCCCCACCGATCCAGAAGACCTCCTTCCCCCATGGATCGAGCATCCGGGTGAGCGCACCGGAAAAAACACGCCGGCCGAGCCGGGTGAGCCGCACACCGCGAATGTCCGCCGCGCCGACCGGGGGCAGATTCACGTTGAACAAGGTGTCGGCGGGAACGGGCTGCAGAGCGACGAGATGCCGCAAGAGCGCCGTGATCGCCCCGACCTGCTCGGCCACGAACGACGCGTTCGCCGCGCCGCTGCCGCCCTCCCCGCTCGCGTACGACAACGCGATCGCGGGGACGCCAAGGATCACCCCTTCCATCGCGGCCGCCACGGTCCCGGAATAGAGGACGTCCTCCCCCATGTTCTGCCCGTGGTTGATCCCGCTCAACACGATGTCCGGCCGCTCGGGCATGAGAGCCTCGATCGCAAGCATCACGCAGTCCGTCGGCGTCCCATCGACCTGGTACCGGCGCGGCCCGCGCAGCTGGGGGCGCAAGGGGTGCTGCATGGTCAGCGCGTGGCTGGTCCCGCTCTGCTCCCGATCGGGCGCGACGACCGTCACCTCGCCCAGCGGCTCGGCCGCCCGGACGAGGCATTCGAGCCCGTGCGCCTGGATGCCATCGTCATTGGTACAAAGCAGTCGGAGGGGCCGGTTCACCGGCGGCCGGGCGTCAGGCGGAATGGAGGAATCCCCGTGCAATCGACCGGGCGACCCGGGCCGTGTCGCGCACACCGCGGAAATGGCTCACGGCGCCGCCGGGATACATCGTCGGGACCGGGACGAACGCGAGGCGACATCCTCGGCGCACGGCGTGAATGAGGACCGCCGTTTCGTACTCGTATCCGTCACCCCAGCTCTCCGCATCCGGGCCGAGCGCGATCCCGCTCACGACTCCGGCGCGCAGCGCGCGGAATCCACTCTGGCTGTCCGGAATGCCGCGGCCCGTGCACGCGCTGACCGCGGAGCTCGCGAGACGATTGCTCACCCGCCGGCCCCACGGCATGGGCGGCGCCGCGCGCCGCGCGCCGATCACGACGTCCGCGTGCCCCAGAGCGCGCAGCAACCGCGGCACGGCGGCCGGATCATGCTGCCCATCCGCGTCCAGCGTGACCACGGCCTCGCACGCCAGCTCCATGGCCCGCCGCAAACCCGCACGCAATGCGGCCCCCTTTCCCCGATTCTGGGGCAGCGCGATGACGACGTCGGCGCTGCCCGTGGCGATCTCCCGTGTCGCGTCGCACGAGCCATCATCGACGACGATAACGCGCATGTCCGGTACGGCCACGCGAACCCCCGCCACTACGCCGGCGAGAGTCGGGGCGGCGTTGAACGCGGGGATCACACAGACGGACCCCCGCGGCACGCTCATCGGCCTGCCCGAGCCCGCGGCTCGTCGCCCGCCAAGAGCTGCACGACCGCTTCGAGCTCCCGCTCGAGCGATTTGAGCGTCTCCCGGTCCAGGGCGACGCGTGTCGCGCCCCGCAGCGCCTCCGCCCCGCCCCGCCGATGCTCCTCGACCTTCTTCCGGGCACCCTCGATCGTGTACTTCTCGGTATAGAGAAGGTGCTTCACGAGGAGGATGAGCTCGACCTCGCGCCGCTGGTACACGCGGTTCCCGGACCGGTTCTTGGCGGGACTCAGAAACTTGAACTGACTCTCCCAATATCGGAGCACGTGCGGCTTGAGCTCCGTCATCGTACACACATCGCCAATGGAGAAGAACTCCTGGACGGGCTCGGTCGCGCTCGCGCGAGGCATGGCTGGCGCCTCCGGTGAGGTCAGTCGGGTTCGGAGCGCAACTCGCGCTCCATGAGGTCCGCTATCGCCTGCCGTGCCGGGCGCCCATCGAACAAGACGCGATTCACGGCTTGCACTATCGGCATGTCCACCCCCGTATCGCGGGCGAGCCGCAATGCGGCGCGCGCGTTGACGACACCCTCCGCCACGCTCTCGCGACCGGCGAGCGCCTCGTCCAGGGTCGCCCCGCGCCCAAGCAGCTCGCCCACGGCGCGGTTCCGGCTCAACGCGCCCGTGCACGTGAGAACGAGATCGCCGAGTCCTGCAAGGCCGGCGAATGTCGCGCGCTGCGCGCCCCGTGCGACGCCCAGGCGGGTCATCTCGGCCAGCCCCCGCGTGATCAGCGCCGCGCGGGTGTTGGCGCCGAGCCCGAGTCCGTCCGATACACCGGTGGCGATCGCCATTACGTTCTTGAGCGCCCCCGCCAGACCGACACCGACGACGTCGTCGTGGCGGTACACACGAAAGGTCTTCGCCGAGAAGGCACGCTGGACGCGCTGTGCCGCCGCCGCGTCGGTCGATGCCGCGACGACCGCCGTCGGCAGCTGGGCGCCGACCTCCGCCGCGAAGCTTGGGCCGGAGAGTGCGACCACGGGATGCTCCGGCACGGCCTCGGCGATGACATCGGTCATCACCGCGCGCGTCTCCGGCTCGATCCCCTTGGTGGCCACCACCAGCGTCGCGTCCCGGCGCACCGCGCCGGCCTCCTTGGCGGCGACCGCGCGCAGGTACGCCGAGGGCACGGAGTAGATCACCAGCTCCGCGCCCTCGAGCGCGGAATGGAGATCGGCGGTCGCGTGCACGCCTGCGGCCAGCACGATGCCTGGAAAAAAGCGCACGTTCTCGCGGCAGTCGTTGATCGTCGCCACGACATCGGACTCACGCGCCCAAAGGTGCACCGCGTGGCCGTTGCGCGCGAGGAGGTCGGCGAGCGCCGTCCCCCACGCGCCCGCCCCGACCACCGCGCACGACGTCACCGCGAGCCTCCGATCCCCCGCGCCCCCGCCCCGGCCCCTCCGCCGACACTGGCGGTGGCACGGCGCCCGATGCGGGGCTCCGTGCCATGCCGGAGCCGGGTGATGTTCGGCCGGTGCGTCCACACCACGAACACCGCCACCGCCGCCGCCGCCCAGAACGTGGGAGTCATCCCGCGGCTCACGACGATCGCGACGGGCAGAATCAGCGTGGCGGCGAGGGACGCGAGCGACACGTAGCGGAATGCGGCAAAGATGAGCACCCACGTGATGAGCGCATCGAGCGTGGGGCCGGGGGCGAGGGCGAGGAACACGCCGCACGCGGTGGCCACACCTTTGCCTCCCCCCTTTCCGCCGAAGAACAGGGGGCGAACATGTCCGATGATCGCCGCGACGCCGTAGGCGATGAGCCACCATTCCGCCGTCGTGCCGAACCCGGGCGCGCGGAAGAGCGCGACGGGGAGCGCGCCCTTGAGCGCGTCGAGGGCGAAGACGGCGATCGCGGCGGGGAGGCCGAGCACACGATAGACGTTCGTCGCGCCGAGGTTGCCGGACCCGACGGTGCGCAGATCCACGCGCTTGAGCACGAGACCCGCCAGATACGCGAAGGGAAAGGACCCGATCACGTAGGCGATGATGACACCGATGGCCGGCGGGGGCGGAGCGATATACGGCATGATCGTAAGGGGCAGCACGCTAGCCATTATGCCGACTTGCTCCGCATGAGGACGCGCAGCGGATTCCCCTTGAATCCCCACGCCGCTCGGAACCCGTTGTGTAAATATCGCACGTAGTGGTCGGGAACGAATTCGGGGTGATTACCGAACACGGCAATCGCCGGCGGAGCGACCTCGACCTGGGTCGCATACTTGAGTCGGATCTCCCCCCCGTGCGACTGCGGCGGCTGGCGCCGTGCGACGAGCGCCGCCAGCGTCTCGTTCACCTCGGACGTCGGGATCCGCTTGTGCCGCTCGGCGTCGACCTCGAGCAGCAGATCGAGGGCGCGCGTCACCCGTTGCCCCGTGAGCGCCGAGGCAAACAGGAAAGGCACAAAGGCGAGGTCAGGAGATTTTGCGATGGATGTCTCCTCGAACCGGGCGGTCGTCATGGTATCCTTTTCCGCGAGGTCCCATTTATTGACCACGACGATCAGCCCCCGCCCGGCGTCCCATATGAGGGTGGCGATCTTGAGGTCCTGCGCCTCGATCCCGGTCACCGCATCGACCAGGAGGATGCAGATGTCCGATCGCTCGATCGCGCGGCGCGTCCGGAGGGAGGAGTAAAACTCGATCCCCGCCCCGATGCGGGCCTGCCGGCGCAGCCCCGCGGTGTCGACGAAGACCATGTCGCGCCCGTGATAGCTGCGCGGCGCGTCGATCGCATCGCGCGTCGTTCCCGCCGCATCCGACACCACGAGTCGCTCCTCCCCGAGCAGGCGGTTCACGAAGGAGGACTTCCCGACGTTGGGGCGCCCGACNNCCCTCGGCCGGCGGCGCCACGGGGATGCGCGCGACGATCGCGTCGAGAAGGTCGCCGGATCGCTTCCCGTTGATCGCCGATACAGGAACCGGGTCACCCGCGCCGAGCTCGAAGAACTCGTAGAAGTCCGTCGATGTCGCGTCGTCGACCTTGTTGGCCACCACGATCCACGGCCGGCGCGTCTCGCGCAGCAGGTCGAGAATCCGAAAGTCGCTCGGGTGCATGCCGGTCTTCGCGTCGACCACGAAGAGAAGGAGGTCCGCCTCTTCGATCGCCTGGGTGACCTGCCGCTGGATGGCGAGGTCGAGCGGCTCGTGCGGGTCATCGACGAGCCCCCCGGTGTCGACCAGGTAAAAGCGGTGACCGGCCCACTCGACCGACGCGAAGTGACGGTCGCGCGTCGTCCCCGGCTCATCGCTGACGATCGCCGATGTCCCTCCCACCAATCGGTTGAACAGCGACGATTTCCCGACGTTGGGGCGGCCGATGAGGGCGACGACGGGCGTCGCGGTGGTGGTGCTTGCGGGGCCCGCGTCAACCACGCTCACGCGGCCCGCCCACGCGCCGACCGCGCGGCACGCGCGGCACGCGCGGCACGCGCGGCACGCGCGGCA
>PLLD01000282.1 GCA_003141205.1 Gemmatimonadota bacterium | reverse complement strand
GGGCGCGCTCTTCAATACACTGAGCGGCACGCGCATCGGCGCCGGGAAGCAGATCGGCGCGCGGACCTTCGTGAGCGCCGACGTCGGCGTGTGCCAGCTGGGCGCGTTGAGCGGCGGGGGAGCGGTCACGGGGGCGAGCGGCGCGACGCCGGGGTTCGCGGACCAGATCGGCATCCGCGTCGAGCATCAGCTCACCTCCCGTCTCTCGATCGCGGCGGCATCCGAGCCTGGAACCAACGCCTTGTACTGCACGTCCGCGTTCTCGCGGAGCTTCGTGACGACGCCGCGGCAGTGGGGGCTGGACCTCTTCCACACCTGGCAGTTTTGAGCCCGGCGGGCGCCCCCGAGGTGCCGAAGGAGGGCGCGACCACCACCCGGCGGATCCTCCTCGTGGTCAATCCCGCATCCCGACGAGGGGACCACGCCTCGACGGCAGCGCTCGACGCGTTTCGCGTGGCAGGCGTGGAGTGCGACGCCGTGCTGACCCGGAGCCCGGGTCACGGCGGGGAGCTCGCCGGCGCGTTGGCCGCGCGCTACGACCTCGTGTTTACGCTCGGGGGGGATGGAACGGCGATGGAGGTCGTCGGGGCGCTCGTGGGATCGAACATCCCGGTCGGGATCCTCCCGGGAGGGACGGGGAACCTGATGGCGCGCGCCCTTGGGATCCCGCTCGACATCCGACGGGCCATCCGCGCGCTGCTCGCGGGCCGCCCCGTGCCGATCGACCTGGGGTGCCTGACGACGGACGCGGGGGTGTGCCGCCACTTCGCCTTCGCCGCCGGAGTCGGCGCGGACGCGTCGATGGTCGCCAACACGTCGGACGCCTTCAAGCGGCACGCAGGCGTGCTGGCGTACGTCGTATCGGGCGCGGGGGCCATCTTGCGGCGCCAATCCTTCCGCGTGCGGGCCACGGTGGATGGCGAGATCGTGGAGCGGGACGCGACGGGGGTCATGGTCGCGAACGTGGGGCGAGTGCTGGATGGATTGGTCACGCTGGGCCCCGGAATCGTGCCAGATGACGGAAGGCTGGACTTGTGCGTCTATTCCGGGGGCCGCATGGCGGACGCCCTGCGCGTCGGACTTAGGCTGGTGCGCGGGGACTTCCGCCCGGACCCGTGCGTGCTGTTTCGCGCGGGCCGGCGGTTCCGCATAGAAACGATTCCCGCGCGGCCGGTGCAGGCCGACGGGGAGCTGCTCGGCTCGACTCCGTTCGAAGTAACGGTCGTGCCTGGGGCTGCCCGGCTGCTGAAACCGATCGCACACGTCTCGCCGATCGTCTGAAGGTGATCTTCCGAAGGTGGTCCTGATGGCGTCCGTCCTGATTATCGATGACGAAGCCGCGCTTACCTCCGCGCTCGCCGCTTTTTTCGGGCGCACGGGGGGGCACACCGTATCCGTCGCCCACACCGGGGCGGAGGGGCTCGAGCTGTTCCAGCGGATCCGGCCCGATCTCGTCCTGCTGGACATCCGGCTCCCCGACATGACGGGGTACGAGGTCCTGGAACGGCTCCGCCACGAGCCGGCCGCTGTCGTCATGATGACCGGGTTCGGAGAGGTCGCGCTCGCCGTGCAGGCGATGCAGCAGGGGGCGGAGAACTTCCTCACCAAGCCGATCGACCTCGCCCATCTGGGTGCCGTGGCCGAGCGCGCCTTCGACAAGGCTCGGCTCCGCCAAATGAACCGCTATCTCAGCTCACGGCTCGGCCAGGGCAGCGATGCCGCCGAAGGGCGCCAGACCTTCCTCGGATCGTCCGCGCCCATGCTCGAGCTGGCCGCCCAGATCGCCGTGCTGGCCGCGAGCGACCGCACGACGGTTCTCATCGTGGGGGAGAGTGGGTCCGGCAAGGGGCGGATCGCCGAATTGATCCACGCGCGCAGCCCGCGCGCCGACCGGCCGCTCGTCGAGGTGAATTGCGCGGCCCTCACGGCGGAATCGCTCGACGCGGAGCTGTTCGGCGTCGAGCGCGCCGCTCCCGCCGGCGACGACGGAGTCCCCGAGGTGCGGGCGGGACTCTTCGAGATCGCCGATGGCGGTTCCGTCTTCCTCGATGAGGTCGGTGACCTCGCGCCGGTCCTGCAGGCCAAACTGCTCGGCGTACTGGAAGGGAAGACGTTTCGCCGGGTGGGGGGAACGCGCGAGGTGTCGGCCAACGTCCGTCTCATCGCGGCCACGGGGAAGGACCTCGTCAACGAGGTGACGGCGGGGACGTTCCGCGAGGATCTGTATTATCGGCTGAACGTCATGCCGGTGTATCTTCCGCCGTTGCGGGCACGGTCTCGGGAGGACCTCATCGAGCTCATCGCGCACGTTTTGGGAGATCTGCATCCTGCGCTCAACGAGGCACCGACGCAGGTGAGCGATGACGCGCTCGAGGCGATGCTGCGCTATTCGTGGCCGGGCAACGTCCGGGAGTTGCGCAACGTGCTCGAGCGCGCGATGATCGTGGCCCGCGGGCAGCCGCAGATCCTCCAGGCGCATTTGCCGAGCGAGGTGCGCGATGCGGTCGGAGCCGTCGAGAATCCGCACGTCCCGCGGTCGCTCGACGAAATCGAGCGCGCCCATATCGAGCGCACGCTGCGCGCCCACTCGGGCAACCGCACGCATGCGGCCCGCGAGCTCCGGATCTCCCGCGCGACGTTGATCAAGAAGATCAAACAATACGGGCACTACGGACTATGAGCGGGCACGGCATGAACGGGCACGCCGCGTCGCATGACTAAGCTGCTGGAGCGGGACGCGATGGTCTGCCGCTGGTGCGGCCACGAAGAGCGCGCCTCGGAGGGATATCCGTGCGCCCGCTGCGGGACCTTCCTCTGCATCATCTGCACCTTCCGCGGCCACTCTCTCTGCCTCGAGTGTTCGCGCCTCGAGGCGAGTTGCGCCTCGCCGCCGCCCCCCCCGGTGCCCGAGGCGTCCTCGGCCACTGCGGCCCCCGAGTCGTCGCGGAGACCCTAGCGCCTTGCCGGTGCGGCTGGTCTGCTTCGACATCGACGGCACGATCCTGACCGCGTCGGGCGCCGGCCGACGCGCGATTCAGGCGGCACTCCGCGAGGTGTTCGGCTCCACCGGGCCGGCGGGTTACTGGTTCGATGGAAAGACGGATCGCCAGATCGTGCGCGACCTCATGCGCGCGGATGGATTCCCGGATGCCGTCATCGATGCGCGCATGGACGCGGTGCTGTCGCGGTACCTGGAGCTTCTCGCCGATGAGCTGGAGCGCCCCGAGCACCGCCCGTACCTACATGCCGGAGTGAGCGAGCTGCTCGATGCGCTCGCGGCGCGCGACGACATCGTCCTCGGACTCCTCACGGGGAATCTCGAGGCGGGAGCCCGAGCCAAGCTCGGGGCGGTCGGGATCGACCCGACGCGATTCCCGATCGGGGCGTACGGATCCGACCACGAGGATCGCCCCGAGCTGCCCGCGGTCGCGATCCGCCGCATGCGCGAAATGCGCGGCGTCGACTTGCCGGAGGGGGCGCTCGTCGTCATCGGCGACACGCCGCACGATATCACCTGTGGCCGCGCGGTCGGCGCGCGGGCCATCGGAGTGGCCACCGGCAGGTATTCCGTGCAGGAGCTATGTGGGCACGGCGCGGCCGCGGTCTTCCCCGACCTGTCGGATACTGCGACGGTGGTCGCCCGCATCATCGAGGCCTGACGCGCGATGCGCGAGGTCGAGCTCAAGGCCGTCGTCGGCGATGCGGACGCCGTGCGGCGCACGGTCGAGGCGGCGGGCGCCCGGCTCGTTCGGGCCGGCCGACTCGAGGATCGCCGCTACGACACGGCCGACGGGGCGCTCGCCGCACGCGACGAGGTCATCCGCCTCCGGATTCAGCACACACAGGGCGCCGGGGCGCGGGGCGCGCAGCTGGACTGGAAGGGACCGACGCGATCGGAGGACGGCTACAAGGTTCGCGAGGAGATCTCGAGCGGGGTGGCGGATCCGGACGCGGTGGCCGGAATCCTCCGCGGCCTCGGCCTCGCAGTCACGCGCGAGATCGACCGGGAGGTCGCGGAGTACACGCTCGGCGGCGCCACGCTCCGCTTCGAGCACTATCCGCGGATGGACGTCCTGCTCGAGGTCGAGGGCGCGCCCGCGGACATCGAGCGGGCAATCGTCGCAACCGGATTGCCCCGTGCCGCCTTCACGGAGGAGCGGCTCGCCGATTTCGTGGCGCGCTACGAGGCCCGGACGGGGGTGCGCGCCGCGGTCTGCGCGCGCGAGCTCACCAGGGACGATCGCGACGCGCCCCGCACCGCCTGATCCGCTCGCGCCGGAGCTCACGCTCGGGCTCCGCGCGCTCGGCTCCCGGCGCGGGCAGCCGGAGGCGGCGCACGATCGTTTCTTCGGCCCGCTCCTCGCGGCGCTTGGCGCCGCTCGCCGGTCGCGCGATGCCGCCGTGCGGCTCGCCGCGCTCGATGCGGCCCACATGGCGGGAGAGCTCGGCGCCGTGCTGCACGGGTTCGCCGCCGAGCGGTTTCCGCGGCGCCTGGCCCATCAGCGCGCGCTGGAAGCGGAGCTCGGCGATTTGGCGGCGCCCCTCTTCGACGCGCTCGCTCGGCTCGGCGTGGCCGCCGAGGCCATCGCACACGCGCCACCCGACAGCGCGGAGGACACGGTGCGTATCCGCTGGGGGGCGTGGGCGGATGCGTGCCGGGACGCGTTCGTCGCGGCGGATGCGGCGTGGCTCGCCATCGCTCCGGTCTTGATCGCGCAGGCAGGGGCGGGCGGGCCCGCGCATTCGTGGTGGCGCCGCGCGATCGCTCGCGGGAAGAGTCACGCATGATCGTCGGGATCGGGATCGACATCGTCGACATCGCACGCGTCGCCCGTCTCGTCGGCCGGCATCCCGAGCGTGCGCTCCAGCGTCTCTTCACGTTGCGCGAGGTGGACTACTGCCGCGTACGCGCGCGCAGCGCGGATCATTTCGCGGCGCGCATCGCCGCCAAGGAGGCGACGTACAAGGCACTGGGCGGGGCGCCCGCCGCACAGGCGCGCGGCATCGCGTGGAAGGACATCGAGATCGTCGCACGGACCGGGGCGCCCCCCACGCTCGAGCTCCACGGATCCGCCCGGCGCGCGGCGGATGCGCTGGGCGTTCGGCGCGCGCTCGTCACGCTCACCCACGACGCGATGACCGCGGCTGCTTTCGTGATTCTGGAAAGCGAGTAAGGCGGATCGCGAACCGCTATCATTCGCGCGACGATGGCGGCCGGGATGGGAGGCGGGACGATCGAGCGCATCATCGACGCAGGGTGGGCGCGCGTCCGCGAGACCGCCGGGTATCTCTCGGAGCGCGAGGCGCGGTTCATCATGCTGGCCGCGGCGCTCGCCCCCGGGTCCGGGGATGTGGTCGAGATCGGGAGCTTCAAGGGGCGCTCGACGGTGGGGCTCGCGTACGTGAGCAGGGAGTGCGGGCTCGGGCGCGTCGTCGCCCTCGACCCGCATACGGCGCCCGCGAGCACGGACCCCGATCTCGAGGGAGAGTCGGCGTCGTACGACGCCTTCATCGCGAATCTCGACCGCGCCGGGGTGCGCGACGTCGTCGAGATCCATCGGGCCTTTTCGCACGACGTCGCCCGCACGTGGTCGCGCCCGATCCGTCTCCTCTGGATCGACGGCGATCACACGTACGAGGGTGCGCTCGCGGACGTGCGCCTATTTCGCCCCCATCTCATCCCCGGCGCCATCGTCGCCATGCACGATGTCCTGGGCACGTTCGAGGGCTCCTTGCGGGTCTTCGCCGACGAGATCCTGCGCTCCAACGATTTCGGCCCCGTCGGCCTGTGCGGATCGATCGGCTGGGGACAGTACCGGCCGGGCGGCGCGCGATCGTTGTTCTACCGCTGGGCGCGCGCGCGCCTGTCGGTTCCGATCCGGCGGCTGATTCCGATCGCACGGCGCGGACGGCGCATTCAGGGGGTGGCGGACAAGTACGCGTACAAGCTGTGGCGCGCGCTTGCCCCGCACGGGGCCGTGCCGGCTCGCCGATTCGTCCGAATGACGCGCCTCGCCCCCCCCAACAAACAGTTGTGAACGCCTCGCATTACCGATAGATTCGCTCGGCAATGAATTGGATGCGTTCGGCAGCCCGCATGGGTATGGCGCTGGCGTGCGGGGCCGTGGCCGTGGGGCCGCGTGGCGCGCTCGCCCAGACCGAGCATCCCGAGCAGCGCCTGTCGAGCATCGTCGGCGTTGCCGTCGGGGAATACGCCAAGGGGGTCGACGCGCAGGGTCGTCTGACCGCCGCGGATGAGGTCGACGAAGCGATCGGATTCCTGCACGACGCCATGCCGATCGCCGACCGTATGTCCGGGGACCGATCCCCCGCGATGCGCAGCGTTCTCGACAGCCTACTGGTGGCCTGTGCCGCGCACCGCCCGATGCCCGTGGTGACCGCGCTGTATCAGCACTTCGTCGAGGCGATGGGGAGCGCGGGTGCGCTCGAGCTCTCAGGGGGCCCGCTGGATCCGGCGGCCGGCCACCGGATCTACGCCGAGCGCTGTGCGTCGTGTCATGGGCTGACCGGAGAGGGGGATGGCCCCACGGCCCGGACGTTGCCCGCCGACCTTCGTCCCCCCGCATTCGCGGGCCCCGTCGGCACCCCCGCCATGCGGGGGGTGAGTCCCGCGCTCATGTACCGCGTGATCGCCGTTGGCGTGCGGAACACGCCGATGCCGGCGTGGGCCGCGTCCCTCAGCCCGACCGATCGCTGGAACGTCGTGGCGTACATCACGAGCCTGCGCGCGACCGACGCCCAGGTCCGCCAGGGTGAGGGACTCTTTCTGCAACGCTGTGCGGCCTGCCACGGCGCCACCGGTGCGGGCGATGCGTTGTATGCACGCGATCTGACGGCGATCCCTCCGGAGATCGGACGCATTGCCTGGGCGGCCGAGCGGTCGGACTCTCAGCTCGGCGCGGCGATCGCGCGCGGCGTTCCCGGGACGCCGATGCCCGCGGCGCGCGATCTCACCGCCGACGAAGTCACGAGCATCGTCGCGTTCATCCGCACCCTCCCCGCGCGGCAGGCTGCGAGCAACCCGGCGGCCGCGGTGGTATCGGTCACTCCGCCGGCGAATCGCGATAGTGCGGCGCGCGCGGCAGTGCAGATCCTGGCGCTGCTCGACGACGCGCTCAGCGCGGCCCGCGAGGGACGCATGGCCGACGCCGGCGACCGGGCGTTCGACTCGTACATCGCCTTCGAGCCGCTCGAGACGCCGGCGCGGGCGAAGAATCCCGGCCTCGTGTCGACGATGGAACGCCACTTCGCCGACTTCAAGGGAGCGGTCAAAGGCAACCATCTCGCCGCCGCCGCGCAGGCGCGCGACGAGATCCAGGTGGGGTTGCCCGCCGTCGTCGAGCTGGCGCAGCCGACCGGGAGCGGGTGGAGCGCATTCCTGCAATCGTTCCTCATCATCCTGCGCGAGGGCTTCGAAGCGATCCTGGTGGTGGGAGCCGTCGTCGCCTTCCTGATCAAGACGGGGCACCGCGAGCGCCTGCGCGAGATCTGGATCGGGGCCGGACTCGGGATCCTCGCGTCCGTGCTCACGGCGGTCGTGCTGGCGACGGTCCTGCGCGCGATTCCCGCCAGCAGTGAGATCATCGAAGGCGCGACACTCCTCGTCGCGGTCGCGGTGCTCTTCTCCGTGAGCTATTGGCTGATCTCGAAAGTCGAAGCCGCGCACTGGCAGCGATTCATCCGGGAGCGGGTGACCGCGGCGCTCGATCACGGTGGCGGACACGCGCTCGGCCTCGTCGCCTTTCTCGCCGTCTATCGCGAGGGGGCGGAGACGGCGCTCTTCTACCAGGCGCTCTTTCACACGGGGACGGGGGTCGCGCTCCCGCTCGGGCTCGGAATCGTCGTCGGGGCGGCGGCGCTCGCCGTGGTGTTCATCCTCTTCTATCGATTCGGCGTGCGGATCCCGCTACGCCCCTTCTTCGCCGTCACCAGCGCGTTCCTCTATCTCATGGCGTTCGTGTTCGCGGGGCAGGGCGTGCGCGAGCTGCAGGAGGGGAACGTGCTGCCGGTGACCCTGGTCCCCGGTGGTCCGCACGTCGATGCCATGGGGATCTATCCGAGCGTCGAGACGCTGATCGCGCAGATGCTCCTGGTCGGCCTGCTGATCTTCGCGCTCGCGCGGACCTTCTGGCCTTCATCAGGCGAGCCTACGTCGCGCGAGCCGGAGCTGCCGGCGGCACCGTAGGCGCCTCGATCCCGGGTGCTCCGGGGCGCACGGTGCGGCGAGCGGCCATCCACAGCGCCCCACCCGCCACGAAGGCGAGGGCGATGACCTGCGCGAGCGTCAGGCCGCCGAAGAAGCGATCGTCCTTCGCCCGGAAGATCTCGATGATGAAACGCTCGATCCCCGCGAGCGCGCAATACAGACCGAACAGCCATCCCTCCGCGTGCGTGTGCCGGCGGAGCCGCCAGAGGATGCAGAACATCCCGACCCCCAGCGCGACCTCGAAGAGCTGCGTCGGATAGACGGACAGGACTTCGCCCGGCGGCGTCCCCGCGGGCAACGTCACGTGAAAGAGCTGCGTGAGGTTTTGCGCCGTCGACGGAGGAGCCCCGTCCGGAAAGGCCACCGCGAACGGCGAGTGCCACGGGCGGCCGTAATCATCCCCTACCGCCCAGCAGCCGGTGCGACCGATGGCGTACGCGGCCGCGAGCCCGGGTGCCGCGGCGTCGCTGATCCGCGTGAAGGGCCAGCCCTTGATGCGGATGATCAGCGCCGATGCGAGAATGCCGCCAATCAGCCCGCCCCAGAAGACGAAGCCCGCGCGCTGCACGAGCGCGTGCGCGTCGCCCACGAGGATCGCGTAGTAGATCTTGGCGCCGAGCAGACCGCCGATGACAGCGGCGAGCAGGACGTCCGACGTGATGCCCGTGTCGTAGTGGCGCTCGCGCAGGACTTCCGCCGCTGTGATCTGCGCGATCAGGAAGGCGAGCAATACCGCCAGCCCGAAGCCGGTGAACTGGATCGGGCCGATCTGATACGCGAACGGATGGTGGATGATGGGGTTCATGCGGTGACGAGACCGGGAAGCGGTTGGGTGGCGTAGGCGTTGAGATCGAGACCGGCGCGTGCGCCGCGCTCGAAGTGGAAAAGCCCCGCCCGCGCGATCATGGCGGCATTGTCGGTGGCGATGCGGGAGCGGGTGGCGCCCCTCGGTGCGCGCGTCTTCGCTCCTCCGCCGCGCCTCGCCACCGACAATGCCGCCATGATCGCGCG
>PLLD01000040.1 GCA_003141205.1 Gemmatimonadota bacterium | reverse complement strand
AATTGCCACCCGAATGGCCACCCACAAGCTCAGCCTTAGGATGGCGGAGTTGGACTAGGCCCGCAGCCCGAGTGTCGCGGGCAACAAACCCACCGGTATTCGCGTGTGGATCGGCTCCGCCTGAGGTTAAATGCCTGAGCATGGCTCACGAATTGCAGGTTGGTGGGCCGCCAGCAGTCGATCCGGACCGATCTTTAGAGGAGAGCGAGCGATGATAATTGTTGTGATTCTTCTGATTCTGCTATTTTCGGGCGGTGGGGGCTACTGGGGTTATGGCCACTACGGCTACGGCGGCGGCGTCGGCATTGGGTTCGGCACGCTTCTCGTGATTCTCTTAGTTGTCTATTTGCTAGGCGGCTTTCGCCGAAAACTCTGAGCCTCGAACCGTCGGCGCGGCCAGGGCGCGGATAAGTTGGGGATGGAAGTCATGTGGGCTCACGAGCGTAGCCGGGATGGTGGAACCCGCCGCCCCGGGTTGGGGCTCGCGTCAGGGCCGCACGTCGCACCTCGCGGACTCACCCGACGGCAAGTAAGTAAGGTAGGACGTAACAGGGATCGGGCAGCGGCATGTCGAGCACAGCCGGTGCTACTCAGTCGCCAGCGGCGCAATGCAGTCCGCGGTGTCGTTGCGCGGATCGTTCACTCGGGTCGATACCGGGTGCTGTGCATTATGCCGGCGGGATCGTCCAGCGCCGCGAGAGCTGTGGTGGTTGCGGCCGACAAGATGACCACGAGCCCGACGGCACTGGTTCCGATCGAGGCTGAAACGGCACTGTCGAAGATCGTTGAGGTCGACACGCGTGTAGTCGTTGCGATTAGTGGCTCCGCGGCCCGAGGTCATTTGTTTGCGGACGAGATAGCGGGCGCGCTCCGTGGAGATGACGGCTCGATCCGTAGCGATGCTACTCGCGGAAGCCTTCGTCGGCAGCTATGGCGATTGGCGACGATTGAGAATGGAACAGGCGGTCTTCGGGGTGCGGGGCATGACCGTCGATAGCTTCCCCGCGGGCGCCCATAAAGACACCGCGGCGCGTCGCCCGTGAGCAGAGTTCTTGCATGACACTGCATCAGTCCTCGGAATGGCGGTCAGCGTGTGCGCCGCCACCTCGGACTCCAACCGGCGGAGGATATGCCTATGCGACCCATGGGAATCGTTGGCGTGGTGCTCATCGTATTGGGGGCTGTCGTACTCGCGCAGCGCGGGATTAGCTACACGAAGGATCGTGACTCGACGAACATCGGGCCGGTCCAGATCTCCACGGTCAAGAAGGGCTTCCTGCCACCTGTCGCCGGCGTCATCGCGATCGTCGCCGGCGTTGTCTTGATCGCGGTAGGCCGCCAAAGACCGCTGTAACAATCAATGTGAGCGGCGCTTCGGAGTCACGTGGCGGCGCAGATGGATACCGCCTCGTTTTCACACCGAACCAAGGAACGCCACCCGCCTCCTCGCCTCCCCTCTCCTTAGCCGTGCATAACCTTGGCTATGCTACCGCGACCTCGACGAACGCTGACGAGCTAATCGGCTCAGGCACCGGCAATCCGGCATTTCGCAACCCTTCAATGTGAAACGCAATTGCGTCCCGCATGGTGCGCTCGACCTCGGCGCGATCCCGGCCTGTGGCAATGCAACCCGGCACGTCCGGCGAATAGGCCGAGTACCCGGTCTGTGTCTCCTCGATGACGATGAGGTATCGGTTCATGGCTTCAACCCCGCTTGTTTGAGCACGCTGTTCAAGGTGCCCTTCGCAATGTCCTCACCTGCCTGCCCCGCCACTGTCACGAGCCCCGGTTTGACTGGGTGCTTGAACTGCCGGTGGCTTCCTCGCGTTCTGGCGAGCACCCATCCGTCATCCTCTAGCAGGCGGATGAGGTCTCGGATCTTCACAATCTAACGGAAGATGCACTCGTCAACCGGGGCAACGTTTGGATTCGCTCATCGCTGCGGCGTGTCTAAGTTGTTGCGATACTTACACGGACAGGGCGGGATTCGAACCCGCGAGAGGCTTTCACCCCCACACGCTTTCCAGGCGTGCGCCTTAAACCACTCGGCCACCTGTCCCTTCCCCACCCCGATCGCGACGCGCCGACTCACCCGCGATGATTCCCGCAGAAACGGACGCGTCGCGCGCACGAGCAGGACACCTATGGGGAGGGAATCTACGAGGAAAAAGTGGCGGCCAACACCGTGTCGCACGGGGTGTAGCGTTGGGACCGGCCGACGCGATCGGCCGAGAGCGGGCGAGCTACGCCGGCTCTTCTTGGCCCGCGCCGTCCGGCGCGCTGGTATCGTCGTCCAACGTGGATGGCGTCCCAACAGGGGCCACGACGGTCGCCGGGCGGCCCGGGCGTCGTCCCCCGACCGGCCGAACCGAAGGCATCGCGCGAACGGCAACGAGGTTCTCATACCACGTCACGATCCGCTCCTGCACGATCGCCGCCGTATCGTCCTTGGCGTCGTGGAATGGGGCGTATCGCTGGCGGTCACCGGTCACGCCAAACCACCACCACCCGTCGCCGACCATGGCCGTCCGGCCCCGGCCATGGTCGGCGACGGGTGG
>PLLD01000029.1 GCA_003141205.1 Gemmatimonadota bacterium | reverse complement strand
ATGGGACGGATGCGGCCAACGGCGTCATCGTGATCACGACGAAACATGGACAGACGGGGCAGCCTCAGTGGCACGCATCGGCCGAGCAGACGGAAAGCGCCATCCCGGAGAGCTTCCCGGCGTTGTACTACAGCTGGGGCCATACAACCGATGGTGCCAATACGCCCGTGCAATGCCCGCTGATGCCATTCCTGAGCGGCTACGGCTCTGTCACTGGCAACTGCGCCACCGACAGCGTCACGACGTGGGACCCGCTCAACAACCCGGATTACTCCATCTTCGGCACGGGAAACCGGGCGAAGTACGACTTGTCCGTTGGCGGCGGCTCCGAAGCCGCGCGGTACTACATCTCCGGCGGACTGTCCAACGAAACCGGAATTCTCCGCATGCCACAGGCGTTCCTCGCCCAGGCGACGGCCGCGAGATTGCCGCATTCGGTCTTCAATCCCAATGGTGAAGACCAGCGCTCGGTCCGAGCGAGCACGGCCATCCGGCTGGGCTCCACAGCCGACTTGTCCGTCACCGGAGCCTACCTCTCGACTTATCAGACCACGCCGGCCGTGCAGGATCTGTTTCAGGGGATGGTGCAGGCGCCCTCCGTGCGGGACTCTGCCGACACATATGGTTACGGTACTGATCCCTCTTGGTCGCCCGTGTACCAATTCGGCAATCCGACGAGTCAGCAGACCGACCGTCTAACGGGCGGGATGACGGCCAACTGGCGACCCGCGTCGTGGTTCGTGGGTCACGCGACGGTGGGTGTCGACCACGGCTCCCTGCGCGATCAGACGGCAATTCTTCCGCAGGTCGCGTCAGTGGCCTCATTTATTCCCGCGCAGCTCGGCATCGAGACCGGCACGACCGATATCTACACGGTCGATATCCGGGGGTCTGTCACCGCAGCATTGACGCATGGGATCGGGACGCTGACCTCCGTGGGGATGCAACTGGCGGACAGGCGCATGCAGGGGACCACGGTCACGGCGTCCGGCATTACGGCGACCAATTTCACGTTGAATGGAGCGGTCGGTCCGACGGTCACGCAGCTCGGAGACCGTCAGGCGACCCTCGGCGGGTACGTGGAGGAGCAGGTGAGCCTTGCCGATCGCCTCTTTCTCACGGGGGCGGTGCGGATTGATGCCGGCAGCGGATTCGGACGCTCCTACAGCACGGCGACCTATCCGAAGGGAAGCATCTCGTGGCTGGCGTTGAACTCCGGCGGGACATCGGTGCGGTTGCGTGGGGCGTTCGGTGAATCGGGCGTGCAGCCGCCCAATGGATCGGCCCTGGAGCTGCTCGCCCCCACCGCGGTGTGGTCCGGCAGCGGGCCCGCGGCCGCTGTAGGGATCACCAATGTCGCGAACCCGTTCCTCCAGCCGGAGCGGTCCAGCGAATACGAAGGAGGAGCCGACATCGGTCTGTGGGGCAATCGGCTCAGTTTCGAGCTCACCGGATACTCGAAGACGACACACGATGCGCTGGTAGGCACGGGCACCGGCTGGGAGCTCGGTAACTACTCCTATGAAGAGAATGTGGGCGAGGTACGCAACGTCGGCGTCGAGGGCGCGCTGACGGCGACCGTCGTGCAGACCCGACTCGTGACGTGGGACGTCTCGGTCAACGCATCGATCAATCACAACAAATTGGTCACGCTGGCTCCCAGCGTGCTCTCGCAGCAATTCTATGGCAATTACGCCACGTATCGGTTCGCGCCCGGATATCCCCTGTATGGGTATTGGGGTCCGCAGGTGCAGTACGCGGACCTGAATCACGACGGGATCGTCGATCTGAGCGAGGTGACGCCGGGCGATACCCTGAGCTACGCCGGCTCGAGCCTGCCGACGCAAGAAGTATCGCTGGGCACGCATCTGGGCTTGTGGCACGGGGCCCTGAGTGTCGGTGCGCTCATCGACTATCGTGGCGGCTTTCGCCTGCTGAACACCACCAGGTACAATGAGGCGAGCAACGCGCAAAGCGATCGTGCGTCGAACGACCCCACGGCGCCCTTGTGGGAGCAGGCACGTAATGTCGGGGGCACCGCCCTATTCTATGAGGGGATCTACACGACGTCGGCCCAATTCTACGAGGACGCGTCCTATGTACGGTTTCGGGAACTGTCGCTGACGTACATGCTCCCGCGGCGCGTCGTGCGGGCCCTCCGCACGCAAAGCGTGACCGTCACAGGGGCCGTTCGCAACCTTGCGCTCTGGACCCACTACACGGGCACTGACCCGGAAGTCGCGAATTCCGGTGGCTACAACACACAGCTCAACGCGACGTCCAACACGAGCATCGTCAACAACGACATACGCGAGAACGGGTGGGCGGTGCCCCTGTTGCGGTACTGGGTCGTGCGCCTCAACGTGGGGTTCTAAAATGTGGGCAACTAGCGGGGCACCGCGGTCTTCGGGTGCGCGGGGCGCGGGACTCCGGTGCGTGGCTGTCGCGGCCGCGCTCGGCGCGCTTCTGATCGGCTGCCGACCGAGCGATGTACTGAGTGTCCCGCCCCCCTCGGGGGTTACCGCGAGCAGCGCATACCAAAGTCAGAGTGGCGCGGAATTACTTCTGGCGCAGGGACGCGCACAAATCTTTGCGGGGTACGCGCAAGGCTTCCCCGCCGTACTCGGGTATAGTGGTCTGCTTGGCGACGAATTCGAATGGACCTTTTTCTCCGAGGCTGCCAATCGCGCCAACGTCGATGCGCGGATCACAGCCGGCGGTGACGGCTACGTGGAAGGCGGGGATGGAGGGCTGGAGTCGCTGCTGGGAGGACGGACGACGCTGCTCAGCGCGCTGCCGTGGCTCGAGCAATACGAGCCCGCGAGCGGTCAATCGAAAGTTGGCGAGGCCTTTGCGCTAATCGGATATACCGAGTTGCTGATCGCGGAAGATTATTGTGCGGGAATTCCGCTCGGGCGCCTCCTGCCCGGAGGCGGGGTCCAATATGGCACTCCCCTGACCACGGATTCCCTGCTGGCGACGGCCGAAGTCGATCTGGATTCCGCGGCCGCCCACGCGGGGGGCGACCCCACCATCACGGGGCTTGCGCAAGTAGGACTCGCTCGGGCAGAACTGGATCGCGGCCAATTCGCGCAGGCCACGGCGGCCCTCAGCGGCGTGCCGACAAGCTTCGTGTACAACGTCGAGCTCGAGCCAGGCGCGTTCACCAGCGGTGGGCCGAATGCCTTTAATGTGTACGATGAAGAGGCCCAGGGACATACTTGCGGATGGCTGAACGTGGCCGATGGGAAAGGTGGCAACGGACTCGACTATGTGTCGGCGCAGGATCCGCGCCTCGTGCTGAGCACGGCCGTCGCGGTAACGTGTGATGCATTCTACGCTGGCAGCGCCGATAGCGTGTGGTATTACCCGGTGAAGTTCGGCAACCCGTCTACGGATATCCCGCTAGCATCGGGGATCGAAGCGCGGCTGATGGAGGCGGAAGGGGATCTGAACGCGAATCAGCCCGGTGCGTGGGCCGACGCTCTCAATGCGTTGCGGGCAGACTCGGGGGACACGAAGGTCGTATTCCAGGCTGCTCTGCCAACCGATTCGACGACGGGCGCCATCGCCGCAACGCAGGTCGACGTGATGTTCCGCGAGCGCGCGTTCTGGCTATACGGAACCGGTGCCCGGCTGGGGGATATGCGGCGATTGATTCGGCAGTATGGCCGGGATCAGAGCACAGTCTTTCCGGTGGGTCCGTATCCAAATGCCAATAACCCGAGGCTACCGGCACCACTTCCTAGCTACGGGACGGATGTGAGCCTGACGCTGCCGACCGCGTCGGCGGGCGTCAGCGATCCGAACCCTTCCTATAAAGGCTGTCTGACTAGCACCAAGGTGGCGTAAATGCCGCCATCGGTGCGTGCCGTCTCTCGGATTGCCGCGATCACGTTCGCGCTCGCGACATTGTCTGGTACGCGAGGGCACACGGCGCGGGTCATTCAGGGACACGTCTTCGACCAGGGGCATCACGGCGTGTCCGGTGCGCTCGTGGGGATGCGAGTCCACGAGACGGACGCGGAGGTCATCCCAGCGGTCCTGGTTCCGGCTAGCCCGTGGATCCCGGGCTACTTCGTCCGTGCGGACGCCAACGGCGCCTTTCGTGTCGCGATCCCCACCGCGTGGGGCACCTTCGCCGATAGCGCCCTCGATGTGATCGTCGTCGCGCAGGACTACGCACCGTACGTGTCCGCAGTAGCCGACAGCGCGCGGTCCCTCGATGTGACTCTCACGCCCTCGACCTGGCACACCTGCACGATGACGGCGCTCAAGCCGGACAGCCAGCCCGCTGCAGGTGCCGTTGCGCGCGCGGTATTGGGAGCGGGCGACAGCGTCGTCGTACAGGCCACCGCGGACCCTGCGGGGCGGATCAGCGTCCGCGCGCCGGTAACATCGCCGATCGCCCTCGACCTGACCGTGACGGCGCAGGGCTATCGTCCGGTCGACATCTCACCGAGGGCGTTCCTCGATACGTCCGGGACCTCGCTGACCATACCCATGTTGCCGGTCGTGACCGGAATTATTCGCGATGAGCGCGGGCGCCCCATGCCCAACGTCGGGGCGCTCTGGGATCTCAACATGGGTCTGATCCAGACCTCCGCGGATTGGAAGCGGCACCTGACGTTCGGCGGAGTCGTGAGCGACTCGACGGGGCGCTACATCATGGCTCCACGCGTCGATTTCGACCCGCAGGCGCGACTCGTGAACGGGAGCGCGATGCTGGATCCGGTCGAGCGTGGGCTGATGTTCGCCGACAGTCTGTTCGCGAACACTGCCGTGATCAAATTGCCGCGGGAAGTACTGCAGACGCCGTCAGTCGATATCGATGTTGTGCTGCACCCGACACGCGAGGTGCGGATCCCGATCGTCGAGCCGCCACGCACACCGGCGTCCGGGGGCATGACGGTCGGAGTCGAGGCGACCGCGGACGTGCAGGGGCCGGTGCGTGATACCGCCGCGTCGGCGCGCCTGCGCGCCGCCCACGTCGACTATCCGGATTCGAGCGCGGGCACCGTCGTCAAACGACGGGAGGTCGTGTTCCATCTTCCGCCCGGTCACTATCGTACCATCACGTATCGCGGCAGCGACATCAGAACGGTAGGCGCATGGTTCGAGATCACCGCGGAGGCGGGCGCAGTTACCCTGCCGGCGCAGCGTCTCCATGTCCTTCCCATCTACGCGATGCTCGGTAAACCCGCGCCCGATCTCATCGCGACCACCCTCGATGGCACGCCGGTGCATCTGGCCGCATATCGGGGCAAGGTTGTAGTACTGGATTTTTGGGCATTCTGGTGCGGCCCGTGCGTGGACGCGCTCAAGCACAGCATCGTGCCGTTCGCGGAGGAGGAAGCGGAGGAAGGGAAGCCGGTCGTGGTATTGGGAATGCACGATGCCACGGTGCGTAACCACGCGGAATTCGACAGCGTCTTCGCACAGCTCAAGCAGGTTGACTTTGGCGGACACAATCTGCCCTTTCCAGTCTTCCTCGATCAATCCCTCCCCGCGGACCGGACGCTGACGTTTGGAAATCGAAAGGCGGGGACAGGCGAAACGACAGCGGCGTATAATGTGTTCGGCTTTCCGTCGACCTTTCTCATCGACGCCCGAGGGGTGTTGGTCGCGAAAGTCGATGGCCAGGACGAAGCGCATCTTCGGGCGGTTGTCGACCAACTTCTGCGCGAGATGACCGCCGCGCCGCGCGCAGGAGCCGGCGCGCGGCGATAGCCGCGTTTCCCTCAGCCTTTACGATACCGTAAACGCCTTGGTCATCCCGTGAGCGAAATGCGGCTTGCCATCGTGCATGTCCGGCATGAAGCAGACGAGGCCGTATTGTCCCGGCGTGAAGTCTACTGATATCTCGTTCTCCTGGCCCGGAGCGAGCGCGGTCACGCCCCCGAGCGGCATCGCGGGGGGCGGGCCCACCATCTTCTCGGACCACGCCGTTAGATCCTGCACTGTTTTTCCCGGTGCGAGCCGAACGATGAACATTTCGTGATCCTGCATGGCCGCATTGTGGATGCGGACGACCTGGTGCCCCGCCACGAACGGACGCGAGACATTGAAGCCGTAATCGACGAGCGCCACCGTCACGTCGGACTTCGGTAAGGGACCCACGACGTCCGGGCCGGTTACGGTCAGCGGCCGGCTCATCCCCTTCATGACATGCGCTACCCCGTCGGCTGACGGAATGAAACACACGATGGCGTAGGAGCCGGGTGCGAGGTGCAGCGTCGCACTTGCATTCCCTCCGGGAACCGGAGCGTTTGGTCCGCCGACGCTGGTTGCCCACTTGGGTGGCGGGCCATTCGACGCCATGGCCTTGCCTAGATCCGCCATCGTATGACCGCCCGACAGGCGGATCAGGACGACGTGATGCAGCTCCGCCCCTTTGTTGATCAGATGGATCGTGGTGATCCCGGCCGGCACGGTATCCGGCGCGTCGAACGCGAAATCGCGCGCATATATCGTCATCTCGTGCGCTGTGTGCCGGGCGGCCGTGCTAACGGCGTGAGGCGTCCCGAACGCGTTAGGGATCGCGGGAGCAAGGAAAGGCGTCGCAGCGACGAGCGTTAGAGCAGCTGTCAGAGTCCGCATGGCGGTGATCTCCTATTACACGCGGCATCGAAGCAGCCGCGCGGTGCAGTGGGGCAGTGCCTACCGATGAGCGTACACGTGCGTCGAGCCGTCCTTCCCGAACGCCACTACATCATAGTGCTGTGGGTTCGGGCCGTCCATGCCCGGTGAGCCGGTCACCATTCCGGGCACCGCGAGGCCGCGGATGTCCGACGGGTGTGTCGCCAGGAGCTGATGCACGAGCTCCGCAGGCACGTGCCCCTCGATCACGTATGGGCCGACGAAGGCGGTGTGACACGACTCGAGCGCGCCCGGAACGCCCGCGCTCGATTTGACGGTGCCCATGTCGGGGGTATCGACCACCTTGACCGTGAACCCCGCCGACTCCATATGCGTCACCCATTTCCTGCAACACTCGCAGGACGGGTCCTTGTACACCGTGACGACGGGGTCAGGCGCGACGCGTCCGCGCTGGCGTGCGGCGCCGAGGAGCGCGAGTGGCGCGGCGAGCAGGAGCAGGGCGAGCGCGCTTCGTGCGCGCGGGACGTTTCGGAACGGGACGTTTCGGAACGGGACGTTTCGGAACGGGACGTTTCGGAGTGGCATGCGCTGTCTCGGAAGGGAGTTCGAGGCTACGCCACAAATACCAGGTGGCGACGGACGCGTAGGGAGACCAGACGGCCCCCCGTTTACGGACTTGTTCCGGCGTCGGGAGTCGCCGCAGGTGATACACGAGCTGGATTGCCTTTTGGACGCCCAGGTCGAGCTCGGGCAGCACGTCGGGCCGGCCAAGGCGGAAAAGCAGAAACATGTGCGCCGTCCACCGCCCGATCCCTTTGACCTGCACCAAGGCATCCATCACGGCATTGTCGCCGAGCTCGTGCAAGCGCTCGATCGGGAGACCCGTATTCTCCACGCGCTCCGCGAGGTCCTTGACGTAGCGCGCCTTCGCACGGGAGAGTCCCACCGCGCGCAGCGCGGCATCCGATGTGGCGAGGATCTGCGCCGGCGCCGGCTCTTGATTCTCGTACAGTGCGAGGAAGCGATCGTGGATCGTCGATGCGGCCTTGCCCGAGAGCTGCTGATATACGATCGCCCGGATCACCGCACCAAAGTGTGTTCCTTCCCCCTGCATCCTTGGCCGATACGCCCCAACCCTCTGGATCACGCGCGCCAGAATCGGGTCGACCTTTCTGAGATGTGTGAGTGCGCGGCGAGACACGACGGCAATGTAAGCATATACGTTACGGGCCATGAAATCTGCGTCGCGTACCGTCGATTCCGACCGCCTCGGCCGCGTGTTTTTCCTCTCCGGCCTGGCGATCGGTATCGGCGTTGTCGGGGCGTTGGTGGCGCGCATTCTCATCGCGCTGATCGGCCTGATCACCAACATCGCCTTCTACGGCCACCCATCGCTGGCGTTCCGCTCCCCGGCTAACAACACCCTGGGCCCGGTCGTCATCCTCGTCCCGGTCATCGGTGCGTTCCTCGTCGGCCTCATGGCGCGCTACGGCTCCTCCGCGATCCGCGGACACGGGATCCCGGAAGCGATGGAGCAGGTTCTCCTCAACGAGAGCCGCATCGCCCCGCGCGTAATGTTCCTCAAGCCTCTCTCGGCAGCGATCTCCATCGGCACGGGGGGACCGTTCGGCGCCGAGGGACCGATCATCGCCACGGGTGGCGCGCTCGGCTCCGTCATCGGGCAGATCCTTCACACCACGGCCAACGAGCGGAAGATCCTCCTAGCCGCGGGGGCCGCCGCGGGGATGGCCGCCACATTCGGCAGCCCGGTCTCCGCGGTCCTGCTGGCGATCGAGCTGCTGCTGTTCGAGTATCGCGCGCGATCGCTCATCCCCGTGTCGCTCGCCGCAGCCACAGCCGCGAGCGTGCGCATCGCCACCGTCGGTGCAGCACCCATCTTCGCCATGCCGCTACTCGCGCCACCGGGCGTGGCCGCGCTTGCGGTGTACACGCTGCTCGGCGCAGCGATCGGTGTTGCGGCGGTGGTGATTACGCGGGCGCTCTTCGCCGTCGAGGACGCGTTCGAGCGGCTCCCCATTCATTGGATGTGGTGGCCCGCGCTGGCGGCTGTCGCGGTGGGGCTCATCGGCTGGATCGCGCCGCGGACTCTGGGCGTGGGCTACGACAATATCGAGCAGACGGTCGCGGGACAGCTCGTGGGCGGGGCGCTGGCCGCGCTGGTCGTGTGCAAGCTCATCTCGTGGACCATCGCCCTCGGGAGCGGCACGTCGGGCGGAACACTCGCGCCGCTCTTTACCGTTGGTGGCGGACTGGGCGGGCTCCTCGGCGCGGCGGTGGCGGCAGCGGCGCCCGGGCTGGGGGTCGATCCCCGGATGGCGGCGCTCGTCGGGATGGCGGCGATTTTCGCTGGCGCGTCGCACGCGCTTCTGACCTCCGTGGTCTTCGCGTACGAGACCACGCATCAGTCGACGGGACTGCTTCCTCTCCTCGCCGGATGCAGCGCGGCCTACCTCGTCTCGCTACGATTGATGCCGACATCGATCATGACCGAGAAGCTCGCACGCCGCGGGATCCACGTCCGCACGGAATACGAAATGGTGCCCATCCAACCCGGAACATGACGACCCCCATCGCCACATTCGCGCGCCACCATTTTCGCCACTTCAACGCAGCCACGATCGTGGACGCGGCCGATGGGTGGCACCGACTGCTCGACGGCGGAGGACAGATGTTCCTCACGCTTGCCGGCGCGATGAGCACGGCGGAGATCGGGCTCTCGCTGGCCGAGATGATCCGGCGCGACAAGGTGCACGCGATCTGCTGCACGGGAGCGAATCTCGAGGAGGACATCTTCAACCTCGTCGCGCACGACCACTATCAGCGGGTGCCGCACTATCGGGACCTGACGCCCGCCGACGAGCAGGCGCTGCTCGACCGGCACATGAACCGCGTCACCGATACGTGCATCCCCGAGATGGAGGCGATGCGGCGCATCGAGCAGGCCGTGCTCGCGGAGTGGGTCGCCGCCGATACGCGCGGGGAGCGCTATTTCCCGCACGAGTTCATGTATCGCATTCTGCGGAGCGGCGCGCTCGCCAGCTCCTACCAGATCGATCCGAAAGACAGCTGGATGCTCGCCGCGGCTGAACGAAACCTTCCGATGTGGGTACCGGGATGGGAGGATGCGACGCTCGGCAACATGTATGCGGGGCATTGCATCACCGGCGATGTGAAGAACGTCCACACCGTACGCACCGGGATCGAGTACATGATGGCGCTGGCGGAATGGTATACGCGGACATCCACCGAGCACGGAATCGGCTTCTTCCAGATCGGGGGAGGGATCGCGGGGGATTTCCCGATCTGCGTCGTACCGATGTTGCATCAGGATCTGCAGCGCGAGCACGTCCCACGCTGGGCGTACTTCTGCCAGATCTCGGATTCGACGACGAGTTACGGATCCTATTCGGGCGCCGTGCCGAACGAGAAGATCACCTGGGGGAAGCTCGGCGTGGATACGCCGAAGTACATCATCGAGAGCGACGCTTCGATCGTCGCGCCGCTCGTGTTCGCGCTCGTATTGGATCGCTAACGATCGAACCCGTGTCAGATGGCAACGTGACCGTTGCGCTCCTCGCACGGTCCAGCATCGTCGGCGTCCTGGTCGGCATCCGGCGTCGGCATCCCGCCCCGGACTGCCGAATCGACAGGAACATTACATGCCGGGATGCGGAACGTGTTCGCGCTCGTGTGGTTCCACCGCTAGATTCATCCGCTTCTCTCGTTTCGTGAGGCAATAACAACATGCGGCGTCTCCGCGTCGGCATACTCGATCTGGTGTCGAACGGCCCGGCGCACGGGATGTACTCGCGCCTCATGAACGCCAATCTCGCGAGTATCATGCCCCAGGTCATTGGGGTCTGGTGCGAAGAGGCGGGCCACGATGTCCGCCTCGTTTGCTATACGGGATTCGAGAATCTCGACGACGAGCTCCCGTCCGACACCGATCTTCTGTTCATCGGGGCGTTCAGCGAGAGCGCGCAACTCGCCTACGCCATCAGCAATCGGTATCGTCAGCGCGGCGTGGTGACCGTGCTCGGCGGGCCGCACGCGCGGTGCTATCCCGAGGACGCGGTCAACTACTTCGACTACGTCCTTGGCTTCACCGATAAGGCGCTGCTGAACGACGTACTCGGCGAGTGCATGCCGCATCGCCCCGTGGGCGTGGCGGTCAGCGCGGCGCGCCAGCCGGTCGAGTTGCCGGGGGTGCAGGCCCGCTGGAAGTTCATCGCGCAGACGCTGGAGAAGGCGCCGACGATCAAGATCATTCCGATGCTGGCGAGCCTCGGGTGCCCGTACACCTGCAGCTTCTGCATCGACTCCACGGTCGACTACCAGACGTTGGGCGCGGATCAGATCCGGGACGACCTCCGCTTTCTGCTCACGAAGATGAAGCGCCCGCGTATCGGCTGGCACGACCCGAACTTCGGGGTCCGCTTCGACGAGACGCTGGGGGCGATCGAGGATGCAGTGCCGCCGGGGCGCGTCGATTTCATCGCCGAGAGCAGCCTGTCGCTGCTATCGGAAGCGCGGCTGCCCCGCTTGCAGAAGAACGGCTTCAAGGCGCTGCTGCCGGGGATCGAGTCGTGGTTCTCGCTCAACAACAAGAGCCGGTCGGGGAAGCTGGACGGCATGGAGAAGGTGCGTCAGGTCTCGGACCACGTGAACATGGTGCTGCGGCACGTGCCGTACGTGCAGACGAACTTCGTGCTGGGGCTCGACTGTGACGAGGGGCCGGAGCCGTTCGAGCTGACGAAGCGGTTCCTCGACCTCACCCCGGGCGCGTTCCCCGGCTATTCGCTGCTGTCGGCCTTCGGGCGCGCGGCACCGCTCAATCTGGAATTCCAGCGCGCAGGAAGGGTGTTGCCGTTCCCGCATCACTTCCTGAACAACAACCTCGCGATGAACGTCAAGCCGAAGAACTACTCCTGGTCGGGGTTCTACGAGCGGGTGGTGGATCTGACGCAGTACACGTTCTCGTGGCCGGCGATCGCCAAGCGGGCGATCGCCAACAAGTCGACGATCCCGCGGATGATGAACGTCGTCCGGGCGGTCTCGAGCGAAGGGTTCGGGCGCATGGCGTATTATCAGCGCGTGCGGGAGCTGCTCGATCGCGATCGGACGGTTCGGGAGTATTTCGATGGCGAGAGCGACGCGCTTCCCGGGTTCTATACGGATCGCGTGCGGCACGATCTCGGACCGTTCTGGAATGATCTTCCGCGCGGTGGACTGCGCCACGACCAGAACGCGTACGCCCATGCGGAAGCGACGCAGGAGCTCTCGACCATTGGCGTTCGGACGGTCGCGCCCGCACCGGCACCCGCATTGGCGAACTGACGCTCCGCGCCCGCCGTGCGGCGGGCGCTGCGAGGAGCGGTACAAAGTGGGGTTGCGCACGCTCTGCGCGCGTCCGTCGTGCAGGAAGTTCACACGGCCGTTGACGACCTGCGTGAGGCCGATCCCCCAGAGCGGGCGTGTGCGCGGCCACCGCCATACCACACAGGAACGTTAGTTTACGTGGCATCGATCCGAGTGTGAGGGCTGGTCTGGCTAAATTAAAAGTGATTTTATCGGCTTTCTATGCGGCAAACGGTATTATGGAGCTGCGTGTCTGTCAAGGCAGATCATATGTAGTCTGCTTATAGCATGTTAAGTAGAGGTATGCAGGTTGTAACATTAATCCCGATAAATTTTGTCAAAATTAGGCGCTGTTATTACTATTGGCGCCATGAATTGCTCCTATCGACTCGTCTGCGTTGCCATGATGCTCGTCAGCATGGCCGGGCTCACTCAGGCTCAAGGGGATAGCACACACGCCACGCCTTCGCGCCCCGACTCGGTGCCGAAGCTTGGCACGGTGACGGTCACGGCGCCGCGCACCGTGCGTGCGATCGATGTACCGCCTCCGGTATCCCGTGGGATCGTATACGCGGGGAAGACAGTCCAGATCGTGCACGTCGACAGCACGAGCGCCAACACGGGGCGCGATATCAGCCGCGACATCATCGGTCGAATCCCGGGGGTGAACATCGCGGAGACGGAAGCCGCGGGCTTCCCGTCGAACGGCATCGGTTTCCGCGGTCTCAACCCCACGCAGTCGATTGAAATGAACGTGCGGCAGGACGGGGTGAACATCGCGGGCGATCTCTATGGCTATAACGAGACGTATTACTCACCGCCCAGCGAGTTGATCGACGACATCCTCGTGCTGCGAGGCGCATCGGCGCTTGCCTACGGTCCGCAGTTCGGGGGGGCGATCGACTACATCCTCAAGCAGGGGACGCCGAATTCGCCCCCCGCGGTGGACCTCCGGCAGAGCGCGGGAAGCTTCGGATTGTTCGATACCTTCGGCTCGGTGGGCGGGGGCACGGGCCCGGTCACGTATTTCGCGGCCGTGGATCACCGGAACGAGCAGGGGTGGCGTCCGAATTCCGACTACGATCAAACCGATGCGTACGCGCGGGTGGACTACGCGGCGTCGCCCTCGACATCGATAGGCCTCGAGTACACGCGCTTCCGCGATCGGATCCACATGGCGGGCGGGCTCACGGACGCGGAGTTCGACGCGGATCCGCAGTCGTCCTACCGGTCGCGCAATTGGCTGGCGGCGCCGTGGAATATCCTGGAGGGGCATCTGACGAGCCGGCTGTCCGATCGCCTGCGGCTGTACGTGACATCGTCGCTCATGTTGAGCCAACGCTACCTCGTCTGGCGCAATGAGGATGGGGGCGCGCAGGTGGCGGACACGATCGATCCCGCGACCGATGCGTTCGTCCCGCGCGAGGTGGAGCGCGAGCGATTTTACAACTTCACGAACGAAGCCCGCCTGCAACTCGATCACTCTCTGTTCCATCGGGTGAATACTCTCGCCGCCGGCGTGCGGGTGTTCACCGGGAACATGGAGCGACAGGAGGGCGGCCCCGGATCCACCGGGAGCGACTTCAACATGAACGTCTACGGTGGTCCTTTCGAGACCGACCTCCATTTCGGCACTACCAACGTCGCGCTCTTCGCCGAAAATCTGCTGCACATCACCGACCGCTGGAGCGTCACCCCCGGGATGCGCGTGGAGTGGCTGCGCTCGACGATCGACGGGGTGAGGGGATTGGTCGACATTCCGGCGCAGCAGAAGGACCGGGTCTTCGGTCTCGCGGGGATCGGCACGGAGTATCTCCTCGGCCCCGCATCCACACTGTACGCCAACGCGACGCAGGCGTATCGCCCCATCACCTACGATGCTCTGACGCCCTTCGGGAGCACGTCGCGGATCTCGCCGGATCTCAAGGATGGGCACGGCTACGATCTGGACATCGGCTGGCGGGGCACACCCGTCCGCGGGCTCACAGCGAGCGTCACCGCCTTCTATCTGTGGTATGACAATCGTGAGGGGCTCTACAGCGGGATCGACACGGCCGCGGGGTCGACGTTTACCGAAGAGGCCACGATCGGCACCAGCGTGGCGCAAGGCGTCGAGGCGTATGTCGCGGTGACGCCGTTCGCCGTCGCGGGCACGGAGGGGCCGCTGGCGGGGCTCAGCGTCTTCGATGCGGCCGCGTACGACGATTCGCATTACGTGAGTGGCGCGTTCGATGGGAAGCAGGTCGAGCTCGCGCCCGCATGGATCAACCGCATCGGCGTGAGTTACGCGTTCGGGCCCACCTCGACCACGTTCCAACTCGCCACGCAAACGCACTCCTTTACGGATGCCAACAACACCGTGCGCGCCCCCGATGATGCCGGGATCGGTGTGATCCCCGGCTATTCTGTCGTCGATTGGTCGATCGACGCCACGATTGCGCGCCGCTACCGCGTGTGGCTGGGGATCAACAACCTCACTAACGTGTGGTACTTCACGCAGCGCACGACGGAATACCCCGGACCCGGGATCATCCCATCGCCGACGCGGTCGCTGACATTCGGCGTGTCCTTCGCATCGGGGCACTGAGCGGGCACCGCGCACTTTCGGGGGGGGGGGCACCAATCGCGAGCCCCTTGGGTATAAGGGGGATGGACGTCCTCCCCTCCGATTCACTCGCCGGGAAGTATTGCCTGGTGACGGGAGGGACCGCGGGGATCGGATTCATCACGGCCCGCGAGCTGGCGAGCCGCGGCGCGCGCGTGGTCATCGTGGGGCGCAACGCGGCGAAATGTGCCGCCTCCGTCGAGGCGATCCGCCGCACGACCGGGTCGGGCGCTGTGAGCGTGCTCGTCGGGGATCTGTCGCTCCAGCGCGATGTCCGGCGGGTCGCGCAGGAGTACCGCGACGGCTTCCCGCGACTGGACGTACTCGTGAATAACGCGGGCGGATTGTATCTCGATCGGCACTTGAGCGGGGACGGGATCGAGATGACATTCGCGCTCAATCATCTCGGGTATTTCCTCCTCACGTGGCTGCTGCTCGATCTCCTGCGCGCGAGCGCACCGGCGCGCGTGGTGAACGTCTCCTCCGAAGCGCATCGGAGAATCCACCTCGACTTCGACGATCTGCAATGTGCGCGACGGTATAGCGGATTCCGGGCCTATGCGCGGTCCAAGCTCGCGAATCTGTATTTCACCTACGACCTCGCGGGGCGCGTACCCGCGAGTGAGGTCACGGTGAACGCTCTGCATCCGGGGCTCGTGTCCACGAGCTTCGGGAAGAACAACGGTATGCGCGCTCTTCTCATATGGGCGATCGCGCGCTGGTTCGCGATCTCGCCTGAGGAGGGTGCCCGCACGCCGGTGTATCTCGCCGCCTCTCCAGGTGTCGCAGGCATGTCGGGGAAATATTTCATCGCGGAGCGGCCCTGTCCCTCGTCGCCGGTGTCGTATGACCGGGAGGCAGCGCGCCACCTTTGGAACAGGAGCGCCGAAATGGTCGGCGCATAGGGCACACGGTCGCGCTCGCTAGGACCGTTTCGATACCCCCTCCGAGTCGTCTATCAGTGGGCGGGGGGTGCCCCAGAAGGGGGTTGGGGAGCCTCACAATGTAGCCGCCCGCACGCCATGGTGGAACTATTGGGCGAAATTGGCGATACTATGCGTGTCCAACAACGTGGGATCCGGGTGGGGCGCCGCAAAGCCAGCGGTGCACGTACGCGTCCGTCGCGTCCCGGGATGCAGAAACAAATGAACAGGAAGAAGATGACTGTACAGCGGAAGACTCGTTCGAGCGAACGTCGCCCGGTCGAGCGTAAGGCCCCCCCTCCGACGGCTGCCGTCACGACGGCGCCGCCGGCACCCGTGCGCACGCGTGCGTCCTCCGCGTCGCGCGCCCGTCCGACTCCGGCCGTGATGGAGGCGCCGGAAGGACAGGAGCTGCTCGACCTCTATATCGCCGAGCTGCGCCGGATGCCGGTGCTGTCGGCATTGGAGCAGAAGGACCTCGCGCGCGTGATGCGCGATGCCAAGCGGACGCTGGACGATCGAAATCAGGCGCGCATGGACCTCATCAACGCGAATCTCCGCTTCGCGTTCTCCATCGCGAAGAAGTATCAGCATCGGGGACTCCCGCTGGAGGACCTCGTCGGCGAGGCGAACGCGGGGCTCTGCCGTGCGGCCGATAAGTACGATCCGGACGTCGGGGTGAATTTCATCAGCTACGCCGTGTGGTGGATCCGCCAAGCGCTGCATGCGTCGATCACGACGAAGGCGCGCACCGTGCGTGTCCCGCTGGGACGCGCGGGGGATCTGTCGCGCGTGATCAAGGCGCAGTCGGCGCTTCGGGCGACGCTCGGACGGGAGCCGACCGACGTGGAAGTCGGACAGGCATGCGGGCTCACGCCGGAGATCGTCGAGAGCCTGCGCAACGTCGCGCAGCCGGAGCGGTCGCTGGATGATCCGCTCGACGCCGATGGGGGATCGCGCGGCCGTACGCTGGCGAGCGTGATCAGCGCCGAGGGGGACGAGGATCCGATGGATCTGCCCGGCGGGCTGGAAGAGGAGTCGCGCCGCGAAGCGCTGCGGCTGGCGCTGGCGCCGTTGCCGGCGCGGGACCGGAAGGTGCTCGTGCTCTATTACGGTCTCGAGGGTGGCGAGGCGATGACCCTCGATGAGATCGGCCGGATGCTGGGTGTGACGCGTGAGCGCGTCCGTCAGCTGCGCGATCGTGCGCTCGCCGCGCTGCGGGCGGGCGATGCGGCGTCGGTGCTGCGCGACTGGGCTGCATAAGCCGCGCGGGATGAGCGAGGGCTCGGGGACTGGTGGCGAAGGAACTCGCCCCGGTCCCCGAGCCTTTTTACGTGTGGCCCCTGCACGTTCCGATTCACCCTCAGCGAGATGACCCGCCATGCAGACCCGGCGCCTCGGCAATTCCGATATGGACATCACCCCGGTTGGTCTGGGTGCGTGGGCGATAGGAGGGGGGGATTCGGAATTCGGCTGGGGTCCGCAGGATGACGAGGATTCGATAGCGGCGATCCGGCGCGCGTTGGAGGTGGGGATCAACTGGATCGACACCGCCGCGGTCTACGGTCAGGGGCACTCCGAGGAAGTCGTCGCGCGCGCGCTCATCGGGCAATCCAAGCGTCCCTATCTCTTCACCAAGTGCGCGATGGTGTGGGACGAGAGTCGCAAGGTTCGGATTCTGCTCACGCGGGATTCGCTGCGCCGGGAGTGCGAGGCAAGCCTGCGCCGGCTCCAGGTCGACGTGATCGACCTGTACCAGATCCATTGGCCGCCACCGACGCCGGCGGACGGAACGATCGAAGAGGGATGGGCGGCGCTGGCCGAGCTGCAGCGCGAGGGGAAGGTGCGGTGGATCGGGGTGTCCAATTTCACCGTGGAGCAGCTCGATCGCGCACGGGCGATCGCGCCGGTGACGTCGTTGCAGCCGCCGTATTCCATGCTGCGCCCGGCGATCGAAGCCACGATCCTGCCGTATTGCCACTCCAACGGGATCGGGGTGATCAGCTACTCGCCGATGCTGTCGGGGATGCTCACCGGGGCGATGACGAAGGAGCGCGCGCTCTCCTTGCCGTCCACCGATTGGCGGACGCGCAACAAGGAATTCCAGGAGCCGCGGCTGTCGTGGAACATCGGGCTGGTCGACAAGTTGCGGGCGATCGGAGCGCGCCACGGCCGCTCGCCGGGGGAAGTGGCCATCGCGTGGGTGCTACGGCACCCGGCGATCACGGGTGCGATCGTCGGCGCGCGCAGCGCGGCGCAGGTCGAGGGATGGGTGGGGGCCGGGGAATTTCGTTTGAGCGCGTCGGAGATTCAGGAGATCGAGTCGTATCTGCAGACCCCGCTCCCGGGAACCGTCGCTGCCTGACAACGTCCGCCCGGCGCGCGCCGTATTTTTGCGTGCTCATGTGTCTCACCTCGTGACGTCCGCCGCTGTCGGATCGACGCGGCCGTGGCTCACCGCCGTCGCCTTGATTGTGTGTCTCGCTTCCCGTGCCGCGGCGCAAGCGGGCGTCGGAGGGGCCGCTGGCACGCTGGCGATGCCGCCCGCGCCGAATGACACGGTCCTTCTCGCCGACAGCGCCGCCGTCGCGCTCGATACGGTGCCGCTGGTGCCGGACACCACGATCGCGCTCGCCGACGCGATAGCGGGGGCCATGCGTACGAGCCCGGTCACGGCGGTGGCGCGCGCCGGTGTGCGCAACGCACGGTCCACGGAGCGCGTCGCCTTCGGCGAATTCCTGCCGTCCGCGGTGGCGACGGGGGTGTGGTACCACGACGGAACGCCCAGCTTGGGAGATTCTCCCTCGAGCATCAGCGTGGGCGGGGCGAATGCGGGCACGGAGAGCGATCTGCTCCGCGCGCCCCTACCCGCGAATCCAACCGATCTCCTGCAGCAGGTGACGCCGGCGACGCCGACAACGGGGGCGGGGCTGACCACCGGCCCGTACAACAATGCGTACGTCAACGTCGCCGCGGGGATCGACATCTTTACTGCCGGGCGGCGCCCGGCCGACAATGCGTGGGCGCGGGCGCTGTCGCGCGCGGCGCACTCGACCGAGACGGAGCAGACGTTCCTCGTCATCGGATCCGTGAAAACGGCGTATTACAACGTCATGCGCGACGAGGATCTCGAGGACGTCGCGCGCGCGCAGGTCAAGCGTGCGGGGGAGGATCTCCGGGCGGCGCAGCACCGGCGCGCGGTCGGTGCGGCGACGCCGGCCGACGTGCTGCAGTTCGAGCTCAATCTCAACACGGCGCGCCAGCAGTTGCTGCAGGCCATCACCAATCGGCGATCCGACGCGTACGCGTTGGGGCGGCTGGCCGGTATCGAAGGTCCGGCGGAAGCGCAGCGGGGTGCGCCGCTGGATCCGACGCCGCTCGCGCTCTCGGACACGGCGGTCATCGCGCTGGCGGTGATGGCGGCGCCGACGCTGGTGGCGGCGGTCGATTCCGCGCGCGCCGCCAACGCAGCGGTCTGGGCGGCGCGCACGCAGTACCTCCCGACCGTTCGGCTCGGGGGCGGATACACCGCGGTTCGGACGGTCGTGCCGGGGAGCACGATTCAGCCCGGGTGGCAGGTGCAGCTGGGAACGGTGTTCCCGCTCTTCAACGGATTCGTGCGCGAGGATCAGGTCGAGCGGACGCAGGCGGCGCGCGAGGTCGCGCGCATCACGGCCCGTGACGCCGAGCGCAATGCGCGCGCCCAGGCGGAGGCGCTGCTCGGCGGGGTGCGACTCGCCGCGGAACAGATCCGGCTCGCGCGCGTGTCGCACGCCAGCGCGCAGGAGAATTACCGGGTCGAGCAGTCGCGCTACGGCGTCGGTGCGGCGACCGTCCTGGATCTCGCAGTCGCGGAGGAGAGCCTCGCCCAGGCGGAGCAGCTCCTGGTCAACGCGCGCTACGACTATCAGCTGGCGCGCGCAAATCTGGAGACGCTGGTGGGGCGCGATCTGTGAGCGCAGGCGCTGAGCAGCGCCGGTCCATACATTGGGCGGCATGACCGGAACACTGATTGCGTTTCGCGCGAACGGGAGAACGGCGCCGGGCTATCTCGCGCTGCCGCCGAAGGGCGGCGGCCCGGGGCTCGTGCTCATCCAGGAATGGTGGGGACTCGTCGATCACATCAAGGCGGTCGCCGATCGCTTCGCCGATGCCGGGTACGTGACGCTCGCGCCCGACCTGTATCATGGCGAGCGGGCGACGAGCCCGGATGCGGCGCAGCGGCTCCTCATGGCGCTCAACATCGACGCGGCCGCGACGGACATCCGCGGCGCCGCGGATTACCTCCTCGGCCTCGCCGCGGTCGCGCCCAAGGCGGTCGGCGTGCTCGGCTTCTGCATGGGGGGCGCCCTCGCGCTCTACGCCGCGTCGGAGTATCCCGACCGGTTCGCGGCCGCGATCGATTTCTACGGCGGGCATCCCACGGTCACGATCGATCCGGCGAAGCTGCGCGTGCCGGTGCAGGGGCATTTCGGTTTGCGCGACAAGAGCGTGCCGGAAGCGGCCGCGCGCGCGATGCTGGATCGCCTGCGCGGGCAGGGGTTGCCGGTGGAGGACTATTACTACGACGCCGGGCATGCCTTCTTCAACGACACGCGGCCGCAGGTGTACGACGCGGCCTCCTCGGCGTTGGCGTGGGATCGAACGCTCGCGTTCCTGGCGCGGCACGTCGCCGGCGGCGGCGCGTGAAGGTCGCCATCGGGTCGGACCACGCGGGGTATCGCTACAAGACTCTCCTCATCGCCTGGCTGCGCGCGCAGGGGCATGCCGTGACGGACTTCGGGACGAACGCCGCATCGCCGTCAGTGGATTACCCACTGTTCATCCGGCCGGTCGCGGAGGCCGTGGCGAGTGGAGCGGCGGAGCGGGGGATCGTGCTCGGGGGCTCGGGGAATGGCGAGGCGATCGTGGCCAATCGCGTGCGGGGCGTGCGCTGCACGCTCTGCTGGAACGTCGAGTCTGCGCGGCTGGCCCGGATGCACAACGATGCGAACGTGCTGTCGCTCGGCGAGCGGATGATTCCGGAGCCGGAGCTGCTCCCGATCGTCGAGACGTGGTTCTCGACGGCGTTCGAGGGCGGGCGTCACGTCCGTCGGCTCGCGGAGATCGACGCGCCGACCGGGTAGGTGCGCGGTGCGTGACATTGCCGTTACGCGCTGTAATTGTGAGGACAGGTGGACGTCTTAAGTTCTCGCCTCATGCGATCCCTCTCTCGTTCGGTATGCGCCACGCTCGCCGCCGGGGCCCTCATCGCCGCCGTGCCGCAGGAGCGCGGTCCCCACTACCATGTCGTCCGCCGCATCACGCTCGGCACGCAGGGAGCCGGATACAAGGCCGACTTCATCGTCATCGATTCGACGCACCGGCGGCTCTACGGGCTCGGCAACACGATCGTCGACATCGACCGGGACAGTGTCATCGACTCGATCCCGGGGAAGGCCGCGGGCGGCTACGCCCTCGCCGTCGAGCTCGGACGGGGACTCGCGCGCAACGGGACGCTCTTCGATCTCGTCACGGGGAAGGTGACGGGACGCGTGGCCGGGGAGGGTGATGCGAGCGTCTTCGATCCAGGGACGGGACGGGCGTTCATGCTCGATGACACCGTCACGGTCGTCGACATGCGGGCTGGCACGGTCGTGCTCCGCACACACCTCGGGACCAAGCTGGAGTCCGCCGTAACCGATGGACGAGGGAAGCTGTTCATCAATCGCGAGGACTCGGCGATCGTCCTCAAGGTCGATCCCACGACGCTCGCCATCGAGACGCGGTACCCGATCGCCAACTGTCGGGAGCCCCAGGGGCTGTCGATGGACCGCGCACGCCGGCGGCTCTTCTTGGGCTGCGACAAGGAGCTCGTCGTCGTGAATGCCGACAATGGCGCGGTCGTCACCCGGATTCCCGTGAGCGGGCACGCCGACGAGAACGGGTTCGATGCCGCGACCCGGCTCATCTTCAATGCCAATCGGACCGACTCGTCGCTCACGATCGTGCACGAAGACACGCCGGATTCCTATAAGGTCGTCGACGTCGTGAAAACCGGAGGCGGTGCTCGCTCGGTGGCGGTCGACCCGGTGACCCACAAGGTCTACGCCTTCTATTACGATCAGTCGAGCGGCACGGACCGGACGGGCTGGGTTCTGATGGCCGCCGTTCTCGCCCCGTAACCCGCGCTTCGGGCGAGCTCAGCCAGGTATTCCTGGGCTGCTTACGACCCCGTTCGGGGGCGCAGGGTGCGCAGGGCGGGGACGGCCGGCACGTTGTGCACCCCTGGTCTCGTGGCGTGATGGATGATGGGGGGCTCCGGCGCGATCACGACCGGTACGCGGCGCAGGCGCAATGCGACGCGCGCGACGAAATCCTCGGGGTCGAGGGCACGGCGGAGCGACGACGGCAGGAACCCGGTGATCAGGGTCACGTCATCCGTGAGCTGCTCGGGTCGAAGGTAGCCCACCTTCGCCGCGGCTTCTTTCACGCGGCTGGCGGGGCCGCGGAGATAATCGTAGGCTCTGACCACCCGCGCCGCGCGGATGAGGGTCCACCCCTGTACCAGCCCGGCGCGGGCCAGGACCCTGTCGAAGGTCCGGCGAGGAGTTCCCGCGAGCCGGGCGAGAGTCTCGACGTCGCCGACGGTTTGCGGGAGTTGGAAGAGGGATTCGATGGCCGCGGCGACCGGACCGGGGAGCTGGGCCAGGAGCGGCTGCAACAGCGTGAGGACCGCGTCGGATAGCGCTTCGACACCAATCCCTTCGAGTAGCGCACGAAAACTCGCGGGGTCATCGTCGTAGCCTTTGAGCACGACATGGTGCACCCCGTGCGCGGCTAGCCGCGCGCAGGCCCGGACCGCCTCGGGTGAGACCGTCGTGTAGGCGATGGTCGGGACGGTGGCATGGCGCGCCAGCACGGGGATGAGCTGGAGCATCCCCCCGCGCCCCACCCCCGCAGCCTGCGGGTCGACCACGGCGACATCGATCGGATGCAGGCGCAGAACCGCATCGAACGCGGCAACCGTGCGCACGATCCGCACGCTGTGCCGAGGCCCTGCCGCGAGAGAGAACGCGGTCAGCAGATGCTCGGACAGGAGAGCGACGATTTCCACGAGCGCCGCGTTCCCTGATTAGGGGGTATCGTGGCCGAAATGGCTCATGTCGGGGCTCCAGCAGGCGGCCTACACTGGTAATGGTACCGTGCTGTCTGCCCCTTCACTTCGGAGATCCCGACAATGACCCGCCGCCTCTCGATGCTCGCCATCACCATTGCCGCCGTTGTTCTCGCCGCTTGTGCCAGCCCGACGTCACCGTCGCGTGACTGCGGCAACCCGGGTGTCGGGCTCGGCAGTGGACAGTGTCACTAGGCGCATAAAACTCGGTTCCGCGCGGTAGTCGCTCTATTAGGGGTGAGCGGCTGCCGCCTGTTCCCGGAGGATCCGTAGGGCGCTCGCGACATGCGCAACGGTCTCCGGGACCTCGACCGCCGCCGGGTACGGAGGCGTGGCGCGATGCCGCTGGACGGCGTCGCGCCCCGTCTGGGCGCGGACAAGGACTTCATTCACCTCGTATTCCTCGGCGACCTTGATGGCGCGGTGGAAGCTGGAGAGTGCGCATTTCATCCGGCCGAAGCGCGCGCATCCCTCGCCGACGAAGAGGTGGTAAAATGCCTGGTAGCGGGGGGGAAGGTCGGCACGGGCGAGCTCGCGCCGGTACTCCTCGAACACCGTCTCTTGCGTGTCGAGTGCGGCGAGCTCGAGCAGGTTGATCGCGGCAACCCAACGATCGACCTGGGCGGTGCCCGTCACATATAGAAGGAGCAGGGCCTCGCGCGCGACGTCGCGCGCGCCCATCTCTCCGAAGGCTCGGCCCAGATCCGCGAGCAGACGATCGCGCTGGCTGGGATCGGTCGCGTGAATGAGCGCGTCGTGATAGAACAGGATGCCGCGCTCGATCTGTCCGCGAACGTGTGCCACGAGGCCCCGGTCGTGCAGAGCGAGGGCGGCGATCGCGGGGAGGTCCGCCGCATACGCCGCCGTCACGATTTCCTCCAGCAGCAGCTCGGCGGCCGGGAAATTCCCGCGGCCGATCGAGACGTTGGCCTCCGACACGCGAATGCGGAGCGCCATGGTGGTGTCGCCCCGCTCGATCGCGATCGCATGACCGGCGGAATAGGCCTCGAGCGCGCGGTCGAGCTCGCCCAGCATACGCAAGCAGTAGCCGAGCCGATCGTACGCCTCGGGCGCGAGCCGCTGGTCGCCCGGCGTGCGCGCGGCCGTGATCACCGTCTGATAGACATCGGTGGCGAGCGCCCAATCGGCGTTGAGCCGGAGCGTGTGCGCGTACGCCAGGACGGCGGCCAGGACATCGACGTCTGCGCGATGCAGCGAGCCGCGCACCGCCTCGACGATCTCGTTCAGCGCTGGCCGGAGAGGGGTACGCACATCGACGCTGCAGATCGCCTGCTCGACGGCGTTGAGGGCGGTCCGCGACAATGACGACGTTTCGTGACGCGCCCACCGATCGACCAGCCGCAACGTCACGAGACCGGCGAGGATATCGGCCCAGCGTGCTCCGCCCCCATCGGGCAACGCACCGAGCGCCTCGAAAAAGGCGGTGTGGGCAACGGTCCGCCCGGACTGCGGCGCGGCGGCGGATTTGGCGGAGGGGCGCATAGAGGTCGTGCCCCCAGAGTAGACCTTCCGCGTCGCTCCTGCAAGGGGCAGTTTTCGCCACCGGCTCTGCCGGACGGCGGAATTCGGGATAATCACCACGCGCCCGCTGTCACAAAATCTGTCAGCGGCCCGTCGTTATACGCATCTACCGCCTCGATCAGAGGGCGCGGATCCATGTCTCCGCCGGTGGCCGGCGCCATTTCCCACACAAATTGGGTTTCGAGAAACAGTTGACGCGCATCCGCGAGCAGCGACTCGATCTTGACTTCGATTCCCGGATCGGCCGGTGCATCGGGCCGGGCGGGCATGACGAGGCGAAGGCCGCCGCCGAGCACGGGGCGGCCGAGGGGGTGGAGACCGGCTTCGGTTTGATGCAGGCGCCGCTCCCAGAGGAACTGCATCGCGTGCCCCTCGCGCACGGCGTACAGGTAGCGGAGCGTGCAATCGCGCCGCACGATCTGCACGGGCGCCGGCCAGACGCGCCGGTAGGCCTGCACGATCATTTCGGCCTCTTCGATGAAGCTGACCAACGGGCGGTTAGGCTGTGGGGCGGCCATCAGGAGCTGCCCGAGCCCGGGGCCGACGAGTCCCACGGTGATCTGGAGGGGGAGGGCCTGTCGCGCCAGGGCCACTCCCGTCGGCGTACGCTGCGCCTGGTCGAAGACGAGGGTGTTACTCGTTTCGGCCAGTCGCTGCTGGAATTGCAGGAGCGACGCCGGATCGCTCGTCGGGGCCGGGGCGAAGAGGAAATTCGTGCCGAAATGAAAACCTTGCTTCGTATCGGGGCGCATGCCAGGGGTGCGGCTGTCCGTCGGGGCCGGGGGGAGTCCCCAAGGACCCTGCAGGATCGTATGATGGTCGTACCCCACCGTCATGTCTAGCTCCGTCGTCGCATCCGCGCCGTCCTCCGCCACTGGGGCGTCCGCCGCTCGGAATCCTGCCCCTCGGCGCGCGCGGGGGGAGCAGCGCGTCCCGGCGCTCGACGGGGTGCGGGGGGTCGCGATGGTGCTGGTCCTCTGCGCGCATTTCGCGCTGGATGGGCCTGCCACGGCAGCGGATCGGGCGGTCCACGGTGTGCTGCTGCTCGGGTACACCGGCCTCGACCTCTTCTTCGTACTCTCCGGGTTTCTGATCACCGGGGTGCTGCTGGATGCGCGGGACACGCCGCACCGGGTGCGCAATTTCTACGCGCGGCGTGGGCTCCGCGTGCTCCCGTTGTACTACGGCGTCGTTTTCGCCCTCGTGGTGGTGTTTCCGCTCTTTCGCCCCGGTGGCACGCCCGCGCTCGACACGCTGCGACACAATCAGTGGTGGTACTGGCTGCACGCCACGAATTTCATCTGGCGCCGGCCGGGGGCGATGCCGTACAACACGGGCCATTTCTGGTCTCTCGCGGTGGAAGAGCAGTTCTATCTGATATGGCCCTGGCTGGTCTTCACACTTTCGCCGAAGACACTCCTGCGCATTTGTGTGGCCTGCGTGTTCGGGGCGCTGATCTGCCGCATCGGCGTGATCGCGAGCGGCTCCGGGGACTGGGTGGCATCGTACGTGTGGACGCGGATGGACACGCTGGCGGCGGGGGGCGCGGTCGCGATCCTGCTGCGGTATCCGCCGAGTGCGGCGGGGCTCGCGCCGTATCGGCGCACGATCGCGCGCGTGGGGATCGTGGCGGGGATCGCGGCGGCGGTGTCGTTCCTGGCGACCGTGCGATGGCCGGCGCTCATGCCCTTCCACAATGCGGTGGGATTCAGTGCGGTGGCCGTGAGCTTCACGGCGTTCGTGGCCGCGGCATCGCAGGGGTGGGTTGATGGGCTCGTGACGCGCCCGGTGTTTCAATTCTTCGGGAAGTACAGCTACGGGATGTACGTCTTCCATCTTCCGATGCTGCTCACGTTTGGCCCGGTGTATGCGGTCGTGAACCGGGTGCCGTTACTGGCAGGCACGGGGCTGCTTCGGCAGGGGGTCTTTTTCGTGATCGCGACGACGTGTACGGCGGCGCTGGGGGTGGCGAGTTGGCACCTCTACGAGCGGCACTTCCTCGCGCTGAAGCGGTTCTTCCCCGCAGGGCGACCCGCGCGTGCACTCGTGCATCCCGGGCAGTAGTCGGGATGCAAAATGCGCGCCGAAACGCGAGGGAACTCGCGGCGTCAATCGATGGTAGCGATCGATGGGAGCGCGACGGATTGCGCTGAGCGCTCCGGCGATCAATCCTATGGACGCGAACGCCTCAGGAGGGTGGTCGATGAGCCGGTCCCGGAAGAAGCATCCCGTGGTTCCCACGAAGACGGTGGCGAGTGAGAAGGTGGACAAGCGCCTCGCACATCAGGCGGAGCGACACGCGGTGAAGGTGGCTCTCCTGACGGGGCGTGAGGTGTTACCGGATCTGCGTGAGGTGAGCGATGTGTGGGTGATGGCGAAGACCGGGAAGCACTGGGTCGACCCGCGGGAGCATCCGGAGGCGCTCAGGAAGTAGGACCGGGGTCCAGGAAGGATCAGTGGGGGAGGCGCCACGCCACGGCGCCTCCCCCCTTTTCTTTCCCGTTGCATCCCGCGCGGCTGCGCACTATCTATGGGCCGCGTTCGATCGATGACCTGCTTTTCACGGCGATCCGTGGGTGGATCGCCACCGACCGGTACCGCATGCGCATGGCCCGTCGCTCGGCAGTGCATCCCGACGCAGCATCCCCAGGTCCGCCGCCGATGGCTGGCGAGGCCGTTGCTCTTCTCACGGAGGAGCGACGTCTTATCGCGCGTCTGCGATCCGGCGACGAGCGGGCCTTCGACGCGATCGTGCGCCAGCACGCGGATGCGCTGTCCGCGTACGCGGCGGTATTGACCGGCTCGCCGGAAACGGCCGCCGAGGTCGTGCAGGATGTGTTCTACGCGGTCTGGCGGCTGCGCGCGACCCTGTCGGTCTCCGGGACGCTTCGGCAGTACCTCTACGGCGCCACGCGCAATCGCTCATGGAACGCCATGCGGCGCGCCCGCGGTGACGTACGACTGTCGCGCGCGGTCGCGCACGAGCGGCTGATCGCCGACGGACTGCATGCCGGCGCGCAGGCCGAGGAGACGGTGCGCGCGGCGGAGCTGGATAGCGCGGTGCGCTGGGCGATCGATCAGCTCCCGGAGGCGAGCCGTGCGGCCTACGCTCTCCGGTGGCAGGGGTATTCGCATGCGGAGATCGCCGAGCGATTGGGGGTCGCCGTGCGGACGGTGGAGATGCGGATCGGCCGGGCATTGAAACGGCTGCGCGAGCAGCTCGCGGGGCTCGTCTAACCGCGTTCTCCCGGGACGGCCGCCCGTCCCTTCATTGCATGATGTGTGATCGCACATACCCTGTGTCATGAGGGGTATGCGGGATCTCGTACGTATGCGAAAGGCGCTCCGCCGGGTGTTGGCGGGGCGGGGAACGGCGGCGGAAGAGGCCGATGTGCGGGCGTGGCTGGCGGAGGATCCGGAGGGTGCCGCCCTGCTGGCCCGCCTCGATACCGCGCAGCAGGCACTCGGCGGCGAGCGGCGGAGCGCGGTCAATACGGATACGCTGCTCGTGCGCTTGCGCGCGCGGCGGCGCCCTGCGGCTGCCGGCTATCGTATCGCGGCCATCGCGGCCACTCTCGTCGTTGGCGTCGGGATCTCGCTCTTCATGCGCCGGTTGAGCGCTCCGCCGGTCGCGTTCTCGACGCGGGATTACGTCGCGCCGCGGGGGCACCGGCTCGCCTTGTCGCTCGGCGACGGTTCCAGCATCACGCTGGCGCCGGGGAGTCGGCTCACCGTCGCGGCGGGCGGCGCGGGCGCGCACCATCGTGCGGTCACGCTGGATGGGGAGGCGTACTTCGCCGTCGCCCATGATGCGCGACGCCCGTTCACGGTGCGCACGGCGTGGGGGATCGCGCGCGATGTCGGGACCGTCTTCGACGTGCGTGCGTTCGGGGACGACTCGGCCATGCGCGTTACGGTGGCGGAAGGACGGGTTGCCATCGCTCCGCTCGGACGGCGCATGGGGACGGCGCCGGTGCTCGCGGCGGCAACGGCGGCGGTCGTCGATCGCAGCGGGCGGATCGTCGTGCAAACCGCCGCCGATGTGGCGGGCGCTCTCGTGTGGCTGCAGGGTGGCCTCGCCTTCGACAAGGCGCCGCTGCCGCACGTGGTCTCGGCGCTCGAGCGCGCCTTCGACATCCAGATCACGGTGGCTGACTCGGCGCTCGACGGGGAAGCGTTGACCGCGACGTTCGGGGACGAGCCGGTCGACAACATCCTGGATGCGGTCACTCTCTCGATCGGCGCCGAATACAAGCGCGTCGGCCGGATGGTGACGATCCGGCGGCGGGCGCACTCGGCGGCACGGCCGGGTACAGACGCCCAATTCACTGCCCGGACCCTCCGGCAGGCGCACGAATGATCACCATGGAGAGCAGCAGCGTATGAGGCTCCGCATTGGCGTGGCAGCGATCGTGGCCCTGTACGGCGTGGCGGGACCGCCGGCCGTCTCCGGGCAGGGGATGGAGGTGGTGCAGGTCGCGTTGCCCACACCGTCGGGGCCGGAGACCCGCTCCCCGGGGGGCGATGTTCTGCAGCGGCCGATCACGCTGTATCTCGTGAACGTGCGGTTAGGTGATGCGCTCGGCGCGATCGCGGCGGCGGCGCATCTCGCGTTGAGCTACGACCCGAACCAGCTGCCCCTCAAGAGCGTCGTGTCGCTCGACGCCGCGTCGATGCCGGTCGGCGACGCGTTTCGGGTTGTGCTGCGGGGCACGCTGGTCGAGCCCGTCGTCGCGGCCGGCGGGACGCGTGTCGCGCTGCGCCCGACGGTGCCTGATCGGGCGTATGGGGCGGCCTATCAGGGTACGGGGTCGATCGCGGGGCGGATCATAGATGGTACGCTCAAGGGCTCCCTCTCCCAGGTCTCTGTCCGCGTCGAGGGCTCGGCTCTCAGCGCGCTGACGAATGGCGAGGGAGCATATACGATCGCGGGGGTTGCCCCTGGTACCTATCACGTGACCGCCCGGCGTGTCGGGTATCAATCGCTGACGAAGGACGTGACGGTCGCGGCGGATCAGAAGAGCACGCTCGATTTCGCGATCGTGGCGACACCGACCAAGCTGGATGAGGTCGTGACGACAGCGGTAGGGCAGCAGCGGCGGTACGAAGTGGGGAACACCATCTCGACGATCAACGCCGACTCGATCACGCCCACCGCACCGATCACGAGCCTCACGGATCTCATCTCGTCGCGGGCGCCGGGGGTGACCGTGCTCGAGACGAGCGGAATGACGGGGGCCGGGGAGGCGATTCGGATCCGCGGTATATCGAGCCTCGTGCTGCAGAGCGACCCGATCCTGATCGTTGACGGTGTGCGACAGAACAACGCAGCGGGCGGCGATATCAGCCAGTACATCGGAGGGTTCGCGAATAACACCAATGGCATGGGGACGCATCCCAGTCCCACGCGCCTCAACGACATCGATTTCAACGACATCGCGACGATCGACATCCTCAAGGGACCGGCCGCGTCGACCGAATACGGCACGGATGCCGCAAACGGCGTGATCGTGATCACGACCAAGCATGGGACGGCGGGGAGACCCCAATGGAGGATGTCAGCCGAGCAGACGGAAAGCGACATGCCCGCCACCTTCAGGAACAACTATTACAGCTTCGGTCACACCACGGATGGGACCAACACTCCGATCGATTGTGCGCTTCAGACCGGCCAGTTCTTCTATACGGCGGGCGCGTTAGCGACGAGTGGCGGGTGCGTCGTGGACAGCGTCTCAATAGAAAACCCGCTCAACAGCGCGTCCCGAACGATCTTCGGGACGGGAAATCGGGGCAAATACGACCTGTCCGTGAGCGGCGGATCGGATGCGGTGCGGTACTTCGTCTCGGGTGGACTGTCGAACGAGCGCGGCTTCATCCAGATGCCGCCGGTGTTCAGGGAGCTGAACGATACCGCAAACCTGGGACTTCCGGCCGCGGCGCTCAATGCGAACAGCGAGCAGCAGCGGTCGGTACGGGTCAACACGGCGATACAGCTGGGACGGACCGCGGATCTCACCGCGACGGGGAGTTACCTGTCGACATATCAGCAGACGCCGGACGCAGCTTCGCTGTTCTTCGGCGTGTTCAACGGACTCGGGCTGGACGATCCCGCGCATTTCTGGGGGTATGACGCCCCCAGCAACGGCGGCGGCCCGCCCTCCTCGCCGATCACGGAAATGAGCGAGATCGGGATGCAGAACACCGATCGTGTCACCGGGGGGCTCACCGCCAACTGGCGTCCGACCGGATGGTTCGTCGGACACGCCACCGTGGGACTGGACCATGGATCGCAGCGGAACACCAATATCGACTACCCGCTCGCGAATCCGTTGTACGTCTCCGAAAGCCCCGCGCTGTCGGTAACGAATCTGACCACGGACGTGTACTCCGTCGATTTACGGGGGACGGCGACGGCCAGTCTTACCCGTGCGCTCCGCTCCGTGACATCGGCCGGATTGCAGATCGTGGATACGCGAGTGGCGGGGCAATCGGCGCAGGCGATCGGGATCACAGCGACGAACCTGACCTTGAACGGCGCAACGAATCCTATCGTAGCCCAGATCGGTACACGACAAGCGACGATGGGCGGGTACGGCGAGGAGCAGCTGAGCTTCGAAGACCGTCTGTTCCTGACGGGCGCCCTGCGTATCGATGCGGGCAGCGGATTCGGCGGGGCATATAGCACCGCGGCCTATCCCAAGGCGAGCGTGTCGTGGCTGGCGCTCGACAAGGGACCGGTGACGCTGCGTCTGCGTGGCGCGTTTGGCGAATCGGGTGTGCAACCCGACAACGGGGCCGCGTTGCAGCTGTATAGCGCGGTGGCATCTCCCCTTCCCGGTGGAGGGAGCGCCGAACAGGTCAACTGGATCGGAAATCCGAATCTTCGCCCGGAAAGCTCCACCGAATTCGAAGGGGGCGCGGACATCGGAGCATGGGGGAACCGGGTGAGCTTCGAGATCACCGGCTACTCCAAGACGACAAACGACGCGCTCGTCAATCTCAATCTTGGCGAGAGCTTCGGCGGCGTCGCCGGCCTGACATATCAGGAGAACATCGGCGAGGTGCGGAACTCGGGGGTCGAGGGCACTTTGAACGTGGGTATCGTGCAAAACCGGTCGGTCACATGGGACGTCGCGCTCAACGGATCCATAACGCACAACACGCTCGTGAAGCTGGCGCCGGGGGTGACGGCGCAGACGACGTACGCCTTCATCGGCCTGCAGTACCGGCAGGCGGTCGGATACCCGCTGTACGGGATCTGGGCGAAGAACGCGACGTACGCGGATGCCAACCACGACGGGATTATCGAGCAGAATGAGGTAACGCTGGCGGATTCCGTAACGTTCCAGGGTGCGACGATCCCAACGCGGGAAGCGTCCGTCTCGACGCACCTGGGTCTCTTCCGTGGGGCGGTGACGCTCAGCGGGCTGCTCGATTACCGCGGCGGCTACAAGATCGCCAACACCGAGGCGGCGTATAACAGCAATTCCTTCGTGGGTAACTCCCAAGGGGAGAACGATCCGCGGGCGCCGCTCTTCCTGCAGGCCCGTGACGTCGCGAACACTCAAGGGGGATTCGAGTCGCTGGATGCGGAGGACGGCTCCTTCGTTCGGGTTCGGGAAGTCGCGCTCACGTATGCGCTCCCGCTTTCGATCGTACACAGACTCCGCGTGCAAAACCTCAGCATTACGGGCGCAGTTCGGAACCTGGCGCTGTGGACACGGTATACCGGACCTGACCCCGAAGTGAGCAATGCCTTCGGAATCAACGTGCAAGCGACTCCTAACACCGGCGGGTTCGCAGTCAACAACGACATACGAACGGATCAGGGCGCGGTGCCGTTGGCGCGGTACTGGGTGGTCCGGCTCAACCTGGGGCTTTAGCCGATGCGCATACGATGTGGGACGCTGATCCTCGCCGCCCTCGGTGTGGCCGGGTGCAAGCCGAGCGATGTATTGAGCGTGCCGGCGCCGTCTGGCGTCACGTCGAGTACGACGCTGAAAAGCCAGGCGGGCGCGGAAGCCGCCTTCAAGGGGGCGAAGGGGCAGCTGTTCCTGGCGAACGGCTCCATCTTTTACGGCACGACGATGTGGAGCGAGTTGATGTCGGACGACTATACCCAGAGCGGGTTTTCGTTCGGTGCGGGTTATGATGCGAGATTCACCGCGGTCCCGGGCGGCAGTAACGAGCTGTACTCGGACGTGGGTTGGGGGAACATCCTGCAAGCCCACTCCGGTCTTTTGCTCGCGATTCCTCTCCTGTCGCAATACGAGCCGGCCAGCGGCCAGCAGATGGTCGGCGAGGCGTACGCGCTCGCCGGATACGCCGAGTTGATGTTGGGCGAGACTTTCTGCGCCGGTACCCCTTTGGATCGCGCTCTCCCCGGGGGGCAGTACGCCTACGGGACCCCGCTCACCACCGATTCGATGCTGGCAACCGCCGAGGCACACTTCGACTCGGCCATCGCGAGTGCGAATGGGGACCCCACGGTTCTGGGGCTGGCGCGCGTAGGGTTAGGGAGGGCGCTCCTCGGCCGAGGCCAATACGCAGCGGCGGATACGGCCGTGGCTACCGTACCGACGAGTTTTGTGTACAATATCTCGCTGGTGGCGGCCGCAAATATTTTCCCCCCGAACGGGACCTTTATTGCGGCGGCGATGGGGCAACCGTTCTATCGGATGTTCAACGTCGGAGATCACGAAGGAGGAGCGGGGCTGAATTACGCCTCGGCCAACGATCCGCGCGTCGTGGTCGATAGCTCGCTAACGGCGGGTGACGGCGGCCAGTGGATCCTCGACACGAAGTTCGAGAACGATTTGACAGATATCGCTCTCTCGACCGGCGTGGAAGCGCGCCTCATTCAGGCCGAAGCGGCGCAGCAGCGGGGCGATCCCACGTGGGTGACGGACCTCAGCGCCTTGCGGACCGATGATGCGGACACGCATGTGACCTTCGATCCGACCATGTCGGAGGTACCCCTTCTGGCTGACTCGACGACGACGCTTCCCGCGGCGGCGCAGGTGGATTTCCTGTTTCGCGAGCGCGCCTTCTGGCTGTTCGGAACCGGGGTGCGGCTGGGCGACATGCGCCGTCTGTTGCGGCAGTACGGACGGGACCCCGCGACGGTGTATCCGAACGGGCCATACGACGCCACGCACCCGTTGGTCGGTGCAGGGTACGCCAGTTACGGCTCGGATGTGAGCATTACGTTGCCGACCCCGGCGGGGCTCATATCCAACCAGATCACAGTTACGAATCCGGAGTACAAGGGCTGCCTTACCTCCACGGCGACGCCGTAGACAGCCAACGAGAGATCTCATGGCAGCGTATTGTTTGTGGGTTTTGCTCGGATAACTGTCTCTATAGAAAGGTCGGCGTAGTTGATACGTGCGCGATCGTAGCGCTCCTGTTTCGCGAGGATTGAGCTTATGTCGTTACCCAATCGGTTCAGCCAGCGCTCGTGCGGGCATATCGTTTTCGGCACTCTCCTCGGGGCGGCGCTCGTGGCCGGGCTCCCGGCACCGGGACGGGCGCAGGAAGCGCAGACGGTCGCGGATGCGACTACACGGCAGCCGACGCCGGCCGAGTATGGGTGGGGGCTCGACCTGTACGTTGACGATGTCCTTGCACCGATGGCGGACTATCGTACGCTCATACGTCCCGACTTTGTCGGTCCCGCGGTCGGCGAGCAGACGCGGAAGTGGATCGAGTCGCTGCAAACCGCGCCCGTCAAGGGTCTCGAGCTCGACCCGATGGGGAAGCTGTACGTCGCGGTAGGAAAGGACTCGATCGCCAAGCGGCAATTCGCGGAGCGCCTGGGGACAAAAGGACTGTCGGCGTCTAACAAGGCGTATACGCTGGTCGTCGCGACGAGGGCGTTCGCCCATCCGGACGATGCGGCTCGGATCCAGACGGCGGTGCGCTACATGGCGGAGTTGGACGCGCTGCCCGTCGACGCGATGTGGAAGTTCTTGGGACGCATGGCGCTGGGCCAAGCCTACTACGTGACAGGGCATGGACCGGAGGTCGTCACGCAGTTGTCGAAGGCGATCGCGTTGGTGACGGAGATCCCGTTTGAGGAGCGCCAGGATGTCTTTATGAACAATCCGCTCCCCATGCTCGCGGATGTTCTCTCCGGGATGCCGGGTGGCCGCGCCAGGATCGACTCGATCGGTGCCTCGATGCTGCCGCTGGCGGCCGCCAGCCCGGAGCAGATCGCGCGCGATTCGGGGTACTTCTGGACGAGTCGGTTTTACACCTACATGGCCAAATCGGCGGTGCAGCTGACGGCACATCTGGGTCAGCCGGCACCGGCGATCACCGCCAACCATTGGTACAACGTGTCGGCGCCAGTCACGGAATCGAAAGAGGCGCCCGGTGCGCGTACACAGACGCTGGCGGATGGCAAGATTCGCCTGCTCGAGTACGGCGAGTACAATTGCCACCCCTGCCGTATGGCGCTTCCGGGAATGGAGCGGATCCACAAGGCGTATCCCACCAACGTCGAAGTCTGGTACGTCACGCAGACCGATGGCTTCTGGGGTACGACCGAGTATTCGCCGGATGAGGAAGCGCAGCATCTCGCGCATTACTACGTCGACCGCAAGCACTACGATTTTGCGATCGCGCTCTGGGCGGGCGAAAAGGTGAAGACGCAGGAAAATGGGGCGTTGCCGCGCGATAATCCCAGCGCGACGGCGTTCCCGATCGATGCCACGCCGACCTTCGTGGTTGTCGATGGGAAGGGGATCGTGCGGCACATCTCGATTGGATACGACGCGGAAGTCGAGAAGCTGCTGACCTCCGACGTGCAGTATCTGGTCGCGGAGGCGAAGCGCCAGGCGTCGGCCGCTCCGACGTCGGCATCGCCATCGATTTCTGACGTGTCCTCCGGCCGGTAGCTCGCTGGCGGGTCTCTCCTCCTGAAGGGTTCACAGAGTTCACATGTCAGCGTATAGTCGGCGAGATTTTCTCGCCCGTTCGTCGGTGGCCCTCGCCGGCGTCGGGATCGGATTGCGTCCCGGAGTCCTCGGCGCGCTCCCCGCCCGGTCGGCCCGGCCTGTCGCCGAGCTCCTTCCGGACCTCGTCGACGCGGACACGCTCCGCAAACTGGCGCTCGCCGCGATGGATGCGGCGCGGGGTGCGGGTGCGTCGTACGCCGACATCCGCATCGCGAACCGGCGGATGCTCGACATGATGTACTTCTATCACCGGCCCGACATACCGCCCATCAGCTCCCTTGGGTTCGATTACTCGTACGGGGTTCGCGTCCGCGTCGATGGGGGATGGGCGTTCGCATCGGGAGCTGACCCGACGGTCGATGGGGTGGCGGGCGCCACGCGGCGGGCCGCCGGCCGCGCTCGCGATCTGGCCAAGGTGAGCGGTCCCGCGCCGGAGTTCGTCGCGGCGCCGGTCGTCACGGGGGAGTGGGTGACACCGGTCAAGATCGATCCTTTCTCGGTATCGCCGGACGAGCACGCGTACATGCTCGGCGCGTACATGGAGGCGACCAGCCGCGCACTCGGGGCGGAGACGCAACCGAGCTTCTATTGGCAGTCCGAGACGCGCGTCTTTGCATCGACCGAGGGATCTCTCGTCACGCAGCGGCTGGCTCAGGCCCGGCCGCGCGTCACGGTCGATGCGGAGCCCAACGTCCGCCGGCCGGCGCATTTGCCGGTGACCGAGATCGCCCCCGAGAGCGCGGGCTTCGAGATCACGCAGGGATCGGCGCTGCAGGAGCGGATCAAGGCCATCGCTGAAGAGACGACCCGTCTGCTCGCCTACCCGATCGTGAGCGTCGAGGTCGGTCGCTACCCCGCCGTCCTTGACGGTGCGTCGATTGGGGCCATACTCGGCGCGACGCTGGCTCCAGCGCTCGAGCTCGATCGCGTTCTTGGGCTGACCGCAGATACCGGCGGGACGAGCTTCCTGGCGCCCCCGGCGACGATTCTTGGGCGCCCGATGTTTTCGCCCGCGCTCACCGTGTCGGCCGACCGGACGCCGCCGCACCTCGGCGCCGCGCGCTGGGACGATGAAGGGGTGGCGACGGAGGCGTTCCCCGTGATTCAGCATGGAGCTGTCGTGGATTATTTCGCCACGCGCGGCTCGGCTGCGACCCTCGTCCCGTGGTACACGTCGCGCGGCATGCCGATACGCGCGCACGGATCGGCGGTCGCGTGGATGGCGGCAAAGGCTCCGGTCGGGACCGCGTCATCGCTCCTGGTGCACGCGGATGCGGCGGGAGCGTCGCTCGATGCGTTGACGCGCGAGCTTGGGAACGGGCTATTGATGCGCGGAGTGAGCGACGCCTTTTCGGATCAGCAGCTGACGAGCGGGACGCTTTTTCCGGCGATGCTCTTCGAGGTGAAGCACGGTCAGATCACGCGCCGTTTCGCGGGTGGGGCCGTGCAGTTCGGCACCGCGAAGTTCTGGAAATCGCTCACGACGCTGGGCGATGAGAGCTCGGTCCAATCGTACGTGCACGAAGCGGAGGTCGGGGAGGGGATGATGCAGATGGTACAGCCCATTCGCGCGCCCGCCGGGCACGTCCAGGAGCTCAACGTCGTCCAAATCGAGAGCCGCGTCCGATGAGTGACCGCCGATCGCGACCGCTGTCGCTGCTATCCGCCCCCGATGCGAGCCCGGTTCTGACGCGCGAGGAGGCAACGGCGCTGGCGGAGAAGCTGCTTGGGATGGTGCGCTCGCGCTCGGAGGGAGTCATTATCGAGCACACGGCGCGCGCCACGGCCACGGTAGGCAATGGCCGTGTGTTGGGTAGCACGGATGACGATCAGCTCAGCGTCTCGTTCGAATCCAAGTTCGGCAGCGGGCTGCCGGTCACGATCGGGACGAACCAGCGCGACGACGCGACGCTGCGGCGTGTGGTGGAGCAGGCGACGGCGATCGCGACGCCGCTGCCGCTGGCGGAGGACGAGGAGCCGGACGACCCGGACGATCCCAAGTACCACACGTACGACAAGAAGGAGTATCTGCCGGTTTCGCTCTGGCATGATGGCACGGTGGCGGCCATGGATGCGGCACCGGGCGCGGTCGCGGCGCAGGTGCTGGAGCAGTTCAAGGGAGCGGACTTGGTGGCCTCGGCAACCGTGGGACTCACGGCGCGGTCGGCGCTGTACATGTATCAGCCCGGGATGACGGCGTGGGTGCGGGAGACCGACTGCGAACTGACGGTGACGGCGCGCACGGCGGACGGGACGGCGTCGGGGTGGTCGGGGCAGGCGAGCCGAGACTGGAGCACGATCACGCCGCGCACGGTGGTGCAGGGGGCGATCGATCTTGCCAACAAGGGGCGCAGGCCGGTGGCGCTCGAGCCGGGGCGCCGGACGGCGATCCTGGGGCCTGCGGCGGTGGCGCAGTTGGTGCGGCGGATGGCGCCAATGTTCGATGCGTACGATTCGGACAATGGGCGGACGCCTTTCTCGATTCACTCGGACACGGGCAAGAAGAACAAGATCGGACTGCGTGTTTTCGACCCGCAGTTGACGATGGTGTCGGACCCGGCCGATCCGGCAGGGGGATTCGCGCCGTTCTTCGAGCCCAATGGGACCGGGATCGCGGGCTTGCCGCTCCCCAGCAGCACCTGGGTGGAGGGCGGGGTTCTCCAGCACCTGGCGTACAATATCTACTACTCGCTGAAGATGGGGAATACGGCGACCGAGCAGCCCTATTCGGTGCATCTCAAGCCGGTGCCGGGGACGCACACGGCGACGATCGAAGAGATGATTGCCGCCTGCGCGGACGGGATTTACGTCAATCGTTTCTCGGACGTGTCCGTGGTGGACTTCAAGACGGGGACGATGACGGGGATGACACGCGACGGGTGCTTCCACATCAAGGATGGGAAGATCGATCACCCGGTGCAGAACTATCGCTTCATCGAGTCGCCGTTCTTCGTGTTCAACAAGGTGAAGATGATCGGCGTGCCGCAACGGGTGCCGATGGGGCAGACGCCGCCGATGCCGAGGGAGTTCCGGACGTTCTTCGCCTGGCCGCCGCTGGGGCAGGGAGCGCGCTGGCCGCGAGTGCCGATGATCGTACCGCCGATGATGATCGAGGACTTCAGCTTCACGGCGCTGGCCGACGCCGTCTGATCGACATGCGCCCAGCTCGCTACAGGTAGCTCAACCAGCTCCAGTCGCGGTGGCGGCGCTTGACCCCGGCGAACCACGCGCAGAGCGGGTAGAGCACAACGATCGCGAGGAGCCAGAGAAGGTAGGTCGCGCTCAGGCTGAATCCCGCGTCGGGGCCCGGCGTAGGCGGGGGCAGCGTGCGCCAGACGAGATAGTCCACTGGCTTGTGCGCCAGTAGCGATGCCACGATCGTGATGCCATGCGCGACGTACCACTGTAACAGATAGAAGAAGAGGGGGACGCGGCCGAATGTGATCAGGGGCGTGAGAAGCTTGATGGGCCGAACCTGGTCGAACGCGGCCAGCGCTAGCAGTGCGGGCCCGAGGGTCATGAGCAGATAGTCGAGCGACGGCGGGTACTTCGTGGTATTGAGGAAGGACAGCACCGTGAAAACGGCCGAGTGCTGGGGGGCCCACGGGGATGGATCGCCGTAGCTGTTGATGGCGCGGACGACGACGAAGGCAGCGGTGGCAGCGCTCCCTATCCATAGAAGCACGCGACGGCGGGCGGCGGGCTCGAGCGCGTATACGGCGCCCGCGGCGTAGCCGGCGGCCATGACGCCGGCCCAGGGAATGACGGCGTATAGAACGACGATGACGGGGAAGGGGTGGCCGAGGGGGAGGGGGAGAAATGCGCCGCCGTGGAGGACCGTCCAGATCCCCTGCCACATCGTGGGATAGGGTGATGGGGGGCCGCGCCAACCGTACGTGGGGAACACATCGAGGGTGTTGTGGAGGACGATCGTGGCGACGCCGATCGTGCCGACGACCCAGGTAGGGAGGTAGACAAGCGCGGCGAGGATGATCATGCCGCAGCCGATCGCCCAGATCACCTGGGCGACGCCGGGGTAGGCGGTGTCCCATGCGAAGCGGATGCCGAACCCGACGACGGTGAACTCGAGGACGATGAGCCAGATCCCGCGGGTAAGGAGGAACCGGGAGAGCTCGGGGGCGGTGCGGCCGCGCAGGCGCTGGAGGTGGGCCCCAGTTCCGGCGAGGAAGACGAAGATTGGGGCGCAGAAGTGGGTGATCCAGCGAGTGAAGAAGATCGCGGGTGTGGTCTGCGTGAGATCGGTGGGGGAGAAGTGGAGGGTGCTGGCGAAGGCGAAGTCGCGGGTATGGTCGACGACCATGATGACCATGACGATGCCGCGGAGGAGGTCGATGGCATCCAGCCGGGCGCGAGGCGGGGGGGCGGCGCTGGTCGCGCTGCGGCTAGCGGACGATGCAAGCAGCTCCGAAACGGCCACAAGTCCCTCCTGAGTGCGCGCGACACAGCCGATGTGATGTTTTCCGCCGTTCAAACGTACTGGGGATCCCATGCCACCGGTCCCCGCGAAACTTCGCCCCGCATCTGCCGCCGCGGTCGCCTCGGACAGCTACGCCGAGATGATGGCGCGGTTTCTCGGCCGCGAGGTCATGGCGGCCATTGACGATGATGATGTTACCGAGATCTATCTCAATCCGCACGATGGGATCGTTCGGACCGATACGCGAAGCCGGGGGCGCGTATCGACCGGGCACACGCTCGATGCGCACCGCGTGGAGATGTTCCTCAACGCAGCGGCGGCGAGCCTCAATGCAACGCTGACCGCGTCGTCGCCAAGTCTCCAGGCGGAACTTCCGGTCGCCCGCTTTCGTGGCAGCCGCCTTCAAGGATTCATTTCACCGGCGACGATCGGGCCCGCGTTCAACATCCGGAAGCCTCCCGCCACGGTCTTCACGCTCGACGACTACTGCGCGGCGGGGATCCTGACGTCGCGGCAGCGGAGTGCCCTCGCCGCGGCGGTCGCCGCCCATGAGAACATCCTCATCGCAGGCGGAACGAACAGTGGCAAGACGACCCTTGCGAACGCGCTCGTGCGGGAGATTACGGATCGCTTTCCGGAGGAGCGCATCGTCGTTCTGGAGGACACGGTCGAGCTCCAGTGCTCGGCGCGGGACCATCTGGCGCTCCGAACGGGGCCGGCCTTCTCCCTCGCGGATCTCGTCCGCTCGACGATGCGGACATCCCCGAACCGGATCGTGGTCGGCGAAGTACGCGGCGCGGAAGCACTCGATCTGCTCGATGCGTGGGCGACCGGCCACCCCGGCGGGATCGGGACGTGCCACGCGACGACCGCGGAGGGGGCGCTGCTGCGTCTCGATCGTCTCGCCCAGCGCAACAACATCCCGAGCCAGATGCCCCTCATCGCGGAGTCCATCCACCTCGTGGCGGTGATGGAAGGAGGGAACCGTCGGCGCCGAGTCGCGGATCTGGCGCGCGTGCGCGGGCTGGATAGGGACGGTCGCGCCGCACTGGTTCACCTGAACATCGAGGGCGAGTGGGCGTGAGACACCTTCGCTACTACGGGATCCTCATCCTGCTGCCCTCTGTTGCTCGAGCGGCCGCGGCCGGCGGCACCGATATGCCGTGGACAGGGCCGCTCCAGCAGCTGCTGGATAATCTGTCTGGTCCGACGGCGCGTGTCCTAGCGGGTCTGGGGTTCGTCATCGGCGGCGCGATCTGGGCTTTCAGCCGGTCGGAAGAAGGGGCTCGTCGGTTCGGGCAGGTGATCGTTGGCGCGGCGATCGCGATCGGCGCGGCGAATATCGTCACGGCGCTCGCGTTCGTGGGGGCGGTCGTATGACACTCGCGACGGCCGACACGCATCCCATTTACCAATCGCTCGTGCGCCCGATTCTCCTCGCCGGCGCCGAGCCCGCCGCGGCAATTCTCGAGGTGTTGAGCGCAGGAGCGCTGTTGTTCGGCGTCGGTTTTCAGGTCGCGACGATCGTGCTCGCTGCGTTCTATCTCATCGTCGTTCACGGCGTCATGGTGTGGGTCGCAACCCAGGACCCGCAGATGTCGCAACTCTACCTCCGAAGCCTCGTGGCGCGCGATTTCTACACCCCTCACGCGGGCTTCCGGGGATCCATCGCCGCGGTGCGTCCCTCCATCCCCTTCGCGCGCTCGCGCTGACGAGAACCGGCTGATGCACCCTCTGTCCTTTGCCGTCGGCGTAGCTGGCGGAGCTGGATTCTCGCAGATGCTCGCGCGGCGACGAGAGGATCGGAGCCACCCTGCCGGGCTCGCCGATTTGCTGAGCTGGGGATTTCTGGTCGACGACGGTGTCGTCCTTCAGAAGGACGGCAGTCTCCTGGCCGCATTTCGGTATGCCGGTCCCGATCTCCATGCCGCCACCGCGGCGGAACTCGACGCGCTCACGCATCAGGTCAACGATGCGCTGCTGCCATTCGGCGACGACTGGATGTTTCATATCGATGCGGTGCGTCGGCCGGCGGCGGCATATGCCGCGGATTCTTTTCCGGATCCCGTTACCCAACTGATCGATGCAGAGCGGCGTGCAGCCTATCGCATGCGCGCCAGTCAATCGTTTGAGACCGACTATTTCTGGACCGTAACGCATCTCCCCCCCGCGGAGGCCTTCACCCGTCTCACGCGGTTCTTCGTCCAGGACGGAGACAACCGATCGCGCCGTCACGCCTCCAGCGACTCGCCGTCGGGCGCATGGGACCGCTTACTCGGCGATTTTCTGGCCACTCTGGATACGCTCGAGTCGCGACTCGGCAAGCGTCTCCGCTTCGCACGACTTGGATCGGATGCGTTGCTGTCCTATTTGCACGAATGTCTGACGGGCCTCCCGCATCCGGTGCGTGCGCCCGAACACGGATCGTACCTCAATCTGATTCTTGCCGATCGAGAGCTCCTCGGCGGATTCGAGCCGCGGATCGGCGAGCACACGATCCGCGCTGTCGCCATTCAGGGATATCCACATGCGTCGACATCGGGTGGCCTCGACGTGCTCAATGGGCTCCGGTGCGCGTTTCGCTGGAGCAATCGCGTCATTCCGGTCGGCATGCATACGGCTGCACGACTGATCCGCCGGCATCAACTCACGTGGTATAAGAAACGGAAGGGCGCCGCGGCGTGGGTGCAGGACCTGGCGGCCGGACGGGACGCCAGCGGGCGGGGGCGCGATGATGAGCTGTTTCTGGATCACGACGCGCGCCAGATGGCTCAAGACGCCGGGGAAGCGGTCACCGCCAACGCCTCGGGTTCCGTACGCTTTTGTCTGTACACGCAGGTCGCGATCGTCATGGACGCCGACCCGGTGCGCGCGAACGCGGCCGCCGCGGAGATTCTCAAAGCTCTCAATGATGCGGGGTTTACAGGGCGCATTGAGAGCGTAAACGCCCTCGATGCCTACCTGGGAACGCTACCGGGTCACGGGTACCCCAACCTGCGCCGGCCGCTGCTGCACACGCGGAACGTCGCGGACCTGCTTCCGATCACGAGCATCTGGCCCGGGCTCGCGGTGAATCCGTCGCCCCTCTTTCCTCCGGGGAGTCCCCCCCTGCTCTGGGCTGCCTCGGCGAGCGCAACGCCCTTTCGCGTCAACCTGCACGACTCGGATGTTGGTCACGCCCTGGTGCTGGGAAAGACCGGCTCCGGGAAAAGCACACTCCTCGGACTCACGGCCGCGCAGTTTCGGCGGTATCCCCGCTCCCAGGTTTTCATCTTCGATGTCGGGTACTCCCTGTGGGCGCTGGCCGAAGCGTGCGGGGCCTCGCATTACGACCTTGCCGCCGGCCGAGCCGACGTCCTGCGCTTTCAACCGTTGTCGCGCGTCGATGATCCCATCGATCGACTCTGGGCGGTCGAGTGGCTCGAAACCCTCGCGACGATACAAGGGGTCGCAATTACCCCCCCACATCGCGCGCGCATCGACCGTGCGGTGGAGCTCCTCAGCCAGAACGATCGGGGGCATCGGACACTCACGGAGCTGTCGGCGCAACTCCAGCACGCCGAGCTCATCGCCGCCCTGCGCCCCTACACTCTGATCGGTCCCTACGGTCAACTTCTCGATTCCACCGCGGATGACCTTGGCGACAGCGCATTCGCCGTCTTCGAGATGCGGCATCTGCTCGCGCTGGACGAGAAGATCGTCGTCCCCGTCCTGCTCTATCTGTTTCATCGAATCGAGCAGCGACTCGATGGCCGGCCGACATTGATCGCGATCGATGAAGCGTGGATCGCGCTGGCGCACTCGGTCTTTGGTCCGCGCATCAATCAATGGCTTCTGGGCCTGCGCAAACGCAACGCGGCGGTAGTCCTGGCGACGCAGACGCCGGCCCAGCTGGCCCAACTTCCGCACCGGCACACGGTGATCGAATCGTGCCCGACGCGATTTTACCTCCCCAATCCGGATGCCCGCGCGCCAGCGACGGCAGAGCTGTACCACGATTTGGGTCTCAACGAACGAGAGGTCGCGACAATCGCGACGGCGACCCCGAAGCGCCATTACTACGTGAAATCCCCGCGCGGCAGCCGCCTGTTCGAGCTTGGGCTGGGGCCCGTCGCTCTTGCATTCCTCAGCACACCCGCGGGGCAGACAATCGAGGAGATGCGACGCTCGATCGAACCGCTGATGGATCGCCATGGGCGCGATTGGGCAGCGGTGTGGCTCGAGGCGCGCGGCCAGTCCCAATGGGCATCCGAGCTCCGAGCCATTCGGTCGAGAATGGATGCCGATCATGCCCCCGTCTCGCGGGCGGCCTGACCGATGTCGCCCGGGTGTCGCGGACGCATCTATTGGGTTGCCGCGGTGGCGATTGCGTGCCCGTGCTCTGCGCCCGATGTGCGCGCACAGATCATCGTCGAGGATCCCTGGAACCTCTCGTACAATGTCGTGGAGTACGCCAAGCAAATCTATCAGGTGGCGATGCAGGTTCAGCAGCTGGAAGCACAGCTGCAGGACATGGAGCATCTCCGCGGATTCCCGGCACGGAACGCGGAGCTGCTGCTCGACCAGGTGAGCGCGCTGCTCGGACAGCCCCAATCGCTCGGGTACGCCAACCCGGATGTCGGCGGAACCTTTCAGACCTACTTCACCCCCTCACAGATCGGGCAGCCGTGGGTGCCCGTGCAGGAGGCGCAGGCCGAGGCCACGCTGAACGTGCTGCAGGCGGCTGTGGTCGCGACCAATCGACAGCAGCAGGCCATCGCGCCCGGTGAGGCGGCGATCGCGCAGATGAAGCGAACGAACAGCGGCCTCCTGGGACAACAACAAGCGCTCGAGCTGCAGAACACCGCCGCGGTGTACTCGGCGGAAGAGCTCATGCTCCTGCGCCAGGCCGCGATGCTACAGACAAATCTCCAGGCCGTGTACTACGCCGATCAGATTGCGCGCGAGGCCCAGCGGGACACGACCGTCCGTGCGCTCCTGACGACCCTCGCGGCCCCGGCCGTGCCGGCGGCCGCAGTGACGCTGAGTCTGCAACCGTGAATCTCCGCCCGTTTGCGCCTTCCTGCGTTCGGATCACGCGGGTCGCCGCGGCGGGCGCCATTGCCTTCGCATGTGGGTGCGTCATCGCAGCTACGGCCCTGGGTCAGGTGGCCGCGCCGCTCCCGCCCGGGCTCGACGGAATGGCAGATGCGTTCCGGACCGCGGCAACCGGATGGCAGGCGCGCCTCCTCCCGATCGCCCAGCGCACCTTCATGCTCCTCGCCGCACTCGAGTTTTGCGTGTCCGGCCTTGTTTGGGCGGTGAAACGGGAATCTCTCGACGATCTGGCCGCGAAGTTCCTGCTCAAGTTTACCCTGATTGCCTTTCTCCTCACGCTGCTTACCGCGTTCAACACATGGGTGCCGCCGATCTTCGACGGCTTCGTCGCCGCCGGGCAACAGGTCGCGGGGCGCGGCGTGCTCACCCCGAACGGAATCCTCGGCCTGGGGGCGCAGATCGCCTGGACGCTGGCACTCCAGATGATACGCTCGGCGTTCTCCGCCGTCCCCTTGCTGACGCCATTTTGTGTCTTCGCGGTGGTCGTCGTGTTTGCCAGCTATCTCGTCGTCGCGCTCCAGCTCCTCCTCGTCATGGTCGATAGCTACGTGACGATCATCGGGGGAGGGGTCCTGTTCCTGGCCTTCGCGGCCTCGCGCTGGACCGCGGCGTACGCCGAGCATCTGATCGCGCACGTTTTCCGGCTGGGGGCGCGCGCTTTTCTGCTGTATCTGATCACGGCCGTCGGTATCGATGTCACGACGAACGCCATCCAGCCCTACGTAGCCGCGACAAACTTGTTGGGGGCGGGAGCGGCGCTTTTCCGCTTCGTCGGGACGGTCGTCGCCTTCGCGTACATCGCGGTGCGCGTGCCGAAGGATCTGTCGTCGGCGCTGATGAGCCATACGAGCCTGGGGCTCTCCACCGCTCTGCAAAGGCTGAGCTGACGTGTCGGCGCCCCCCTCGCATGTCGCGGATAACCGACTCATCGCCGCGCGGACGGAGCTCGCGAACGCGTTCGGTGACCTCGCCCGCGGGAAGCGGAACTGGCAACTCGTTGC
>PLLD01000244.1 GCA_003141205.1 Gemmatimonadota bacterium | reverse complement strand
TAGCTGTAGAATGTCGTCAGAACTCCCTCGTGCCCGAGATTCTGACTCCAGGCCTTGAACTGCTCGGGTGTCTGGCAGACGGCCTCGCCGAGCCGGACCAGCGTACTCCGCAGGCTGTGCGGATTGAAGTATGACAGGCCGGCAGTTCTGAACGCGTCGCGGAAAATCTGGCGGATCGGTCCTGCACTGCTCCAGTGCTCGCATTTCAGGCCGGCGGGCTTGAATCGGTGAGCCGCGTCAAGGCTCACCTGAGTGGCCGGGAACAGCGGGTCGTCGTTCCCCCACAGTTTGACTCGCCGCAGGTAGGTCACCCAGTCCGCGACGATGTCGCGCACCTCGTCCCCGACGGGAAAGAAGTATGTGGTGAAGGTCTTGCTGAATTTGGTCTTTACCTCGCGCGCGTCCTGGTGAACACTGCCGGCTCCCAGGTCCACGTGCTTCAGCTTCATTGATGCGATGGCGCTGTCCCGCGCCCCGGTCAGGAGCGTGAACGCGACAAGGGCGCGGTTTCTCCGCTCGATCTCCGTCCCCACCGGCATCCTGGCGACGACATGCTTGACCTGGTCCATGGTGGGGAACGGCCGTTCGCGCCGCGCTGTCGCTACGCGTGTGTCTTTGTCAGAAAGGTTGAAATACTCCGCATCGCAATACTGGAGGCGGGACTTGTATCCGGATTGCCCGGCCAGCCATTGAAAGAATCGCTTGAGGTGCGCGAGCGTAGCGTGGAGAGTCGCCTTGCTGAGATTCCCTCCGGTTACCCTGCTCTCTTGTTCGGCGAGGTGCCTCTTGAAAGCGACGGCGTGCTCGAAATGAAAGGCCTTGAAGTCGCGGCACCTAGTGTCGGCCTCGAACCGAGCTAGCGCCTTGGCGACGGCGTCCACCGTTGCTTCACTGTGACGCTTCGCCTCCTTCAGATACGCGAAATACTGACGCTTGATCCGTTCGTTAAAGGCGTTGTGCGCTGTCATGGTCTGCTGCTTCCTGTCTCAAGTCACCGTCCACGGAGGGTTGGGTGCTCTCGTCTAAGTGTCCTCGCGCCTGCGTCATCGTGATGTCCAATTCCCCCCGAACCTGCTCCAGCTTGGCCAGGTTGACCCGCCGATACATCATGGATTCGCAGGTGGGGCAGATGCCCACTAGGTTACCGCCCGTCGTGGTGATGGGTTGGTATTCGGCCATATCGCCGGCTGGATTCTTCGGAGCACGGCAGCGGACGCAGTAGATCTCACTCGGCTGGCATGGCCGTTTGTTTTTCAAGCGGCGCGCCTGAAGGAAGGCGGCAAGATCACGGCCGAGGATCAGCATGGGCCGCTTGCAGTCACTTGTCGACAGGCCCCGTTTGACCCACTCCCGCACCGTGTTCCGGTGAACGCCAAAAAGCCTGGCGATTTCCTCCACGGTGTAGTTGCGGTGAATCTTGGCAAGCCGGTGGTTCGGGAGGCGCGTCGCCACGACGAACCTTCAACAGGCTACGCGGGCGGCCGAGGGCACGGTCTACATCACCCCTTGGCCTTCCGGCTCCCGTCAATTCTCCGCTGCAGCCACTCTTGGATCTCGGCCTCCAGCCAGCCGACGGCCCGCCCGCCGAGGCTCACGGGCTGAGGAAACGCGCCCTGCGCGACGCGAAGGTAGATCGTGCTGCGCGATAGTCCGGTGCTTGCCTTGACGGCCGGAAGTCTGAGTATCGTATGCGTCATCATCAACCCTCGTTGCGCGAGTTTGGATTGGATGCGACGCAGAGTATTTGAGCGATCTGGGCGATGAAATAGACCGACTCAGAGCGCCCGTTGCGCAGCTTCGGCTAGAGGAATCAACGACTTGGGAGTTCCATGCGGCGGCACGCAGGGGCGGGTGGGCGGACCAGTCTGCGGAGAAAGACCGATAGCCGCAGCCACTTAGGGGGTGCCGAGTTGGGCGAAATTATTCCGCCCAATTTCTTGCTCCTTCAGGTGTGTCGTTATTCCGCGAAACCGGCAACGTGTTGCCCCGCCTCGCGAGCGCACCAGGCTGACGCCGATAAGCATCCGTCCCAGAGCGAACCTGTCAGCAGCATGACAGGTCTGGCAGCGCGCTCCCGATTATTGCAGCACGTGGTATGTGGATTCAGACTCCTGGAGCGGTGGCCGAGAAGCTGAAGGCGACGGTTTGCTAATTCGATTCAACCTTCTGCGGGTGGTTGCGCCGCCCTGCACTCCACACTGGAAACGCGCCGCTGACGGGGACTCCGTTGGCGCCGCGTTGCGTTGATCTGCATGGCTTCGCGGTCGAAGTGGCCCAAGAAGTGGCCCAGGAAAATGGCTCGCGAATTGGGTGCCATGGACGCGCCCCTGAAATCCGACGGGGCGGCGGCCTAAGTGCCGACGCGATCACAATCACTGCCCCGTAGAGCGTTACGCCCCTTCTCGACGCCCGGGCCCGAGCGCACACCACTGCGGGGACCGCAGCGGCGAGCTGCCGTGAGTGGCAGCGCCACGGTGTGAAACCGGTGCTCCTGCATGCGCTGCTGCTGCTCGTAGATCGGGCCATCGCCGTCAGTGAAGAGTCGCGTGAGCACGAAACGCTCGAGCGCTGCCTTGATCTCCGGCCGCACGAACATGTTGGACTCCCGCTGTCGACCGCTCATCGATAGGCAGAAATGCCTCAAGGCTCCCCAATGAACGCCCCGTGAGTCCCGTCGCCAACCAGACTCCGGTCGCCAGACTCCCGCACGCCACGAGTAATCGTCCGGCACTTACAGTCGCCACCCGGGAATCGTGTGCGAGCTGAAGGCGGCCGAGCACGTACCACGTCGTGAGCGCAGCGAGCGCGACCCAGCAGGCGAGCACGACGGTGCGGGTGACGATGCCCCAGTGCCACACCAGATCGACGTTGGCCAAGAACTTGAGCGCCGCCGCCAGCTCAACAAACCCCATCACCACTTTCACCGAGTTGAGCCAGCCGCCCGCCTTGGGCAGCCGCGAGACCCACTGCGGCACGAGCGCGAGCACGAAGAAGGGCAGCGCAAACACGGCCGAGTAGGCAAGCATCCCGACGACCGGCTGCCGCCAGTCGCCGTGCGCCGCGGTCACAAGCACGGTGCCGACAAAGGGCGCCGTGCAGGTGAAGCTCGTCAGCGTGAACGTGAACCCCATGAGGAGCGCGCCGACCACACCGGCGCCATCTCGGCTGCGCGTGGCGAGGTCGAACTGCGTGAGCCAGCGGCCCGGGATGGTGATCTCGTAGGCGCCAAAGAGATTGAGCGCGAACGCCACGAAGATCGCGGTGAGCCCCAAGTTGACCTAGGGATTGGCGGCAAAGAGCGCAATCCCGGTCGCGCCAATGACGACCGCCAGAGCGACGCCTAACGCCGTGAAGGAAGTACGATCCCAAGGCCAAAGACGACGGCGTTGCGGAGCGCCGTGCGGCGATCAACGCCATTGTGCGTCGTGAAGTAGGACACCGTGATCGGAATCATCGGAAACACGCACGGTGTGACGAGCGACAGCGCCCCAGCGGAGGCCGCGAGCCAGAGGAATGCGAGTGTCATCGGCGGGTGCCCAGTGACGTATTCAGCTCGCGGGCGACTCCTTCTTGGCGCTGCCGACCGCGCTGCCCGCCGCGACAACGGTCACAGGCGCGCCGACCGTCTCCGTCTGGGGCGGCAGGCAGAGCGTGGCGTTGCATACCTGATACCGAGCGCGAACCATGATCGAGTCCTTCCCCAGCGGCGCTGTGGGCGCCACGACGACCGGCACGGTGAATGCGGCGGCTTCCTCGTATTGCTCGACGGTGATCCCAAAGTTGGGGTCGAACGCCGTCCAGAATGGCCGCCAGGGGACCGGGGCGTCGCGGCCGGTAGCCGCGCCAACGAACTGCGAGAGAAGAAGTCGGTCCGTTAGATAGGTAGTGCGGTCAGCTCGCCGTCTTCTCGGAGGCGAGGACCTGCTCGACCGCGGGGCGGATCACCTTGTCGCGGGCGTGACTGGAGACCCAGCCAACGATGACGGCGCGCACGATCCCCCTTTGGTCGATCAGCGTGAACTGGGGGTACCCGAAGACGAGATAGTTGCGCGCGTTCGACGAATCGGCCGCCAGCGAGGGCGCGGCGGGGTCATTCGTGTCGCGCGGCTCAAACGCGATGGGGCAGCTGAATCCCCGCTCGTCCTGGAAATAGTGCGCATTGGCGTCGACCTCCTGGGCGGGCTCCATCGGAACGCCGCGGAACCGCCCCTCCAGATTCACGGCGAAGACGAGGTGCAGTCCCTTGGGGCCGAGGTCGTGCTCGAGCGCGTGCAGGAACGGATAGCTCGCGACGCAGTCGGAGCACCACCAGGCGGTGAACACGAGCAGCGTGGCACCCGGATTCCGCGCGCTGCCCGGCCCATTGACCCACTGATACGCGTGCAGCGGCGGTGCCGGCTTGCCGACCAGCTCGTAGCGCGCGATGGCGTCGTCCAGACGCGCGCGATCGCGCGGGCGCGCCGATGCCAACGCGGGCACCTCTTTAGTAGCCCGGCGCAGAATCGCGAGCGCGGAATCGGCACGCAGATGATCGCCGTACCGGGCGGCGAGCCGCACGTACGGTATGACAACCACGGCGGCGTACCGCTGCGCGTCGGCCGACGACAGGTGGGGTGCGAGCGCCAGCATCTGGCGCGCGACACGCATCGCGTCCCCTTCCGCATCGGCGTCCTCGAAGAAGCTGAGCAACTGCGCGCGCGCGAGGAAGCGCTGCAGCTGGGCGCCGGAAATCGAATCGACGCCTGCGGCCAGCTGCTCGAGCCTTGTCCGCGTGGCGGCCGTGTCGGTCGGACTGCCCGTCTGGATGTAGGCCGCCATGGCGCCAATCATCGCGTTGGCACGCGCGGTGTCGCGCAGTCCGCCCGGTCCAAACGCACGGGCGAAAGCGCGATCAGCCTGTCGCCGCTCCCCGACTGCGAGATACAGCGCGGCCAAGTCGGAGGCGCGGCGCGGCTCGATCGTAGCGACGTCGAATCGAGTAGCGCAGGCAGAGTCCAGCGCGACGGCCGCGCGCCGGAGCGCATTGATGTCGGGCGGCTTGGTCGGATCCGCCCGCCGGGCAGAGTCGTAGGCGCTCTGCAGATACTCGTTCCCCGCCTGAATACACGCACTCGGTGTGCCGGGAACGGCCTGTTGCTGCGAGGGCATCTGGGCCGATGCCGGCTGCAGCGCGACAAGGAGGGCGGACACGGCTACGGCCGCACCGGCAAAGCGCATATCAATCAGGCGCATTGAAAAGACCGTTGGAAAGACGGAAGGAGGTGGGTAGGATGGCCGTTACAGCTACCTACCAAGATACACAGGTCATATCCGACTATCCTCAGGCCCTCCCCGCTCACTTTATCTCCCTTCAACGACCTGCGCATCAGGGACCTGGGGGAGCACCGCTCCGCCCGTCTAGCGCGTCGCGACCGGCCTCGGCGAGCAATCGCTCGATGATCCCCGCGAATCGCTGTTCGAGATCTTCCCGGTGGCCGACCTGGATGTCGCGAATGATCCCGTTCTTGTCGATGAAGTAGTACGTCGGGTACCCATCCGCGAGGTATTCCTTGAACACTATGGGCTCCTCGCGGCGTTGCGGCGCCGCTGCCCGTGTGGAATCGCCCGTGGAGTCCTTCGGCACTCTAAGGGGCTTCCCCGCAACCGAATCGGGCTTGGAGGCGAAGTCGTTCTTGGACGGCGGGACGATAACAAACTTTGTATCGTAGATGGCTATCGGGAATGTGATTGAATCGCCCTCTACCCAGTGCTTTCGGTCGTATGCGAGCTCCGCGTCGATCGTGTCCGGCTTGTTCATCCCCTTCCCTTCGATCAGCGACACGAACATCGGCTGGTACCCGTGACTCTGATACTTCGCGGCTAACCGCCGCATCGCCGGATATCCCTTCTTGCACCAATGGCACCAAGTCGTCGTAAATTCCAACATCGTGACGTGCCCCTGATACGGCAGCGTCGTCGTGCCATCCGGCGCATTGATCCAATGCTCGGGCGTCACAGCCGGCGCGGGCGTTCCTACGAGTGCGTAGCGCCGAAAGGAGGATAGCATCCCCTTCACTTCATACGACTTAGAGGTATCGCCCATGTTGGCGATCCCTTCGTTCAAGATCGCGAGCGCCGTCTTGTAATCGCCGTTCGATGCATCCTCCTCCGCCGCAGCCGTGAGGCCGGCCACATACGCTCCGTGCCCCTGGTGGTAGGTCTTGGTGCGGTCCTCCGGCGGGAGGGCGCGGGCAAGCGACAACGCCTGATCGGCGTGCGAGCGCGCGAGTGGATCCGCCGCGTCATAGAATTTCCGCGAGCCCGAGACCATGGCATGTGCCTCCACGCGCTCACCCTGCGCGCTATCTCCTAACGCGTCGAGCTGCGCCACGTAGGGCTCAGCCCGCGCGGTGCGACCCGGCGTCGTGTCGTACGTCGCATAGTGACCGACGGCGTCGAGCAGCGCCTCGGCCTTCGCCTCTGTGCTCGTGGCCAGGGCGATATGGCGGTCGAGAGCAGCCTGGAGCTGGGGATCCATGCCCGCGTTGTCATATAGGCCGACCAGCGCGTGGAGATCGCTCGAATCGGCGGTGGCCAGCTTGAACCGGCGCGCACAGGTCGCCGCGGCGGCCTTTTTATTCGCCGTGATGGCGGCGTACTCGCGGTAACTGGCGGTATCGCGCGCGTCGGCAGGCAGCATGTTGATGTCGGCTTCGACCTGCATGTAGGCACTGTTCGAAGCCGAATCCAGCGCGGCTTCGCACGCCGTTGCCGTCTTGGCTTTCCTGATCCCCGCCCGCTTGAAGAGTGAGTCAGGCGAGCCGCCGCCCGTCCGCTGCCGCGCAGCGACCCGCTCGGAGAACTGCGCGCCGAGTAGTATGGCAGGAATGAGAGCACCGGCGCACATCTTGAGAAGGTATATGCACCAACGGTGCGTCACGCCAAAAGACCCCCGTCGGAGATCAAACATCAGGGGTCGCAATGGGGGATAGTAAGCCCGACGCGCTGTACACCACCACCCAATAGACCACAAATCCCCGATTACGGCGTAAGGTCATGTTCCACTGTCTCCGCCGAGACTCATTACGCCGTCTGTGTCGACGTCAGGCACCCTTTGTAGTTGGGGTTAGTGATCGTTTGGCCGCTCGTTGGCGTGGGCAGTGTCAGATCGACATCCGTCCCGTAAATCGGGATCGGAGCCGGGAGATGCGGATTGCTCCCGTTCGCATACGGCCCCGTCGGGAACACCGTACTCTGATCCCGTCCGTATTGCCGGATCAAGCGCCGGAGATCCCCGAGCCGCGTCCCCGTGCCGAATAACCAGAACGCCCGCTCCCGGAACATCAGACTGACACGCCCGCTGTCCGTGCCCGGATCGGCCAGCGAGGCGACGCCTGTGGGCTGGCCTGGCACCTGACCGGTCCCGAGACTGCACGTCGAGTCGACCCCCGGCACCGTACAGCCGCTATTCCGTAACGTGTTCAGGTCCGTCAGCCACGCCCCAGATTGACCCGCCTGGAGGGCCGCCTCCGCCGCGATCAGCTGCGCCTCCAGCCCCGTCGCTAACGGAATGAACGCCAAATTCACCTCAAACTTCGTCGGCAGATACCATACCCCGCCGTCCTCGGTCATCAACGAACTATCGAGCACCAGCCGCGGGTCGTGCGCCGAGGCGAAATTCAGTCCGTTCTCCCCTTCCTGATTCGCCACGTTGAAATACGCTAAGTTGGGATACAGGATCCCAAAGGCATAGATGTTGGGGACTTGCGACGTTCCCGCACTGAGATTCGGCTCCAGCTCGCCGTTGTACACGAAGCTCGTCGGC
>PLLD01000022.1 GCA_003141205.1 Gemmatimonadota bacterium | reverse complement strand
TACGAGCCGTTTCGTCGCTGGAGCCATCGTCGCGCTGCTGCCTCTCGCGACCCGCGCCGTCACCGCGCAGGCCGCCCCCGCCGGCGTGGCGCCGACCGATTCCGCGTTCACGATCATCGAGATCAAACCGGCCGATGGAGCCCTAACCCCCGGTCTCGCGGCCGCGGTAAAGGCGGCCGCGGCCAGGCACCAGACGCCGGTCGTCGAATTCTCGGCCAGCTGGTGCGGGCCGTGTAAGGAGCTCGCGGCCAGCCTCGGCGATCCCCGCATGATCGACGCATTCCGCGGCATCTACCTGGTCCGGCTCGACCTCGACGCGTGGAAGGGTCACCTAGCCGGGACGAAAATCCCGGAAGTGACGGCGATTCCCGCGTTCTTTGCACTGGGAACGGACGGCACCGCGACGGGGGCGACGATCGACGGTGGCGCGTGGGGCGACAACATCCCCGCGAACATGGCGCCGCCGCTCAAGGCCTTCTTTACGTCAGCGATCCAACACTTCGGCGGCTGAGGGCCGGGCGGGCCACTCGTGGGCCCGCCGGGCTATTCGAAATATTCGCGCGCGATCCAGCGGCCGGCGTAGATGCCGGCGCCGGTCCCGACCATGCTGACAATGAACGCGGTCATGATGCCGATGAATGCGCCAATCCACCACCCGATCGCTCCGCCGACCGTCGAGCCGACGAACATGAGTACCTTGGCCATCCCCTGGATCCCTCTCGGATCAGTTCGACATACCGCGCCCGCAACGCACCCCGAGAGAGGACGATCCAAAGGGGGCAGAGCGAGCGGTTAGCGGCGTCCCGCCGATGAGGCCGGGAAACGGCCCCTCATCATCGAGCGGTCCGTGCGATGACCGGGCTGCGGAGCCCCCCGCCGCCCCGATGAGAAGTGACCCGCCGCCCAGTGTGAACGCGGCAGCCGCTGCGAATGTGAGAAATCGTGGCATCGTCGGCCCTCCTGGCGAACGGTGACGCTGGGACAGTTGACGGTTGCAACGTTGGCCGCAAGGACCTTGGCGTGCGCCCCGCGGCGGTGTCCTCCGTATGCCGGGTGCGACGATCCGGTTCCCCGGCGTTTCGTGTATTGACACCACGCGTGTTCCTGCGGAGACTCCGGGCAGCCTCCATGACGGCGACGCCGAGCGGCTCGGCCGCATCCCCGGGATCCGGTTACGACGCGCTTCGGGGCCCGATTCTCGGCCCCGCGTACGGGTACGCGCTCAGCCTGACGCGCAACCGCGCCGACGCGGAGGATCTCGTCCAGGAGGCCGCGCTGCAGGGGCTCCGCGGGTTTGGGACCTTTCAACCGGGCGCGATGTTCGGGTCAAATTGCAGCGTATCGATCTACCCCCCGACGTCCGGACGCGGGTCGAGCGCACCCTGGCGGGGCAGCGCGGCCAGTCGGCATGACTCCTGCGATGGTGCCGGTGTGCCGCCGCCCCCGATCGCCGGACCGGGTGGCAGGCTCACGTCGCATTTCCGGTGAGGAACGAAACATGGCGTCCGTCTGGAAAGGGGCACTCTCGTTTGGGCTCGTGAACATCCCCGTCCGCCTGTATCCCGCGATCCGCTCGGGCGAAGGTCAGATTCACTTTCGCCAACTGCACGCCGCCGACATGGCGCCCATCCGGTATGAGCGCGTCTGCACCGCCGACGGCGAGCCGGTCGAGTGGGCGGACATCGTGAAGGGGTACGAATACGCCAAGGGGAAATACGTCGCGCTGTCGAGCGCGGAGCTGGAGTCGGCGGCGCTGGAGTCGTCCAAGGCGATCGAGATGCTCGATTTCGTGAAGGAGGAGGAGATCGATCCCCGGTTCTTCGACACGCCGTACTATCTGGTGCCGGAGAAAGGGGCGGAAAAGGCGTACGCCCTGTTGCGCCAGGCGGTGCGCGCCAGCGGGATGGTCGGGATCGGCAAGTTTACGCTGCGCCAGAAGGAGCAGCTCGCGAGTGTGAAGGCGGTCGGGGATGCGCTCGTGTTCGAGGTCATGCGATTCGCGTCGCAGCTGGTGGATCCTGGGGAATTCTCCTTTCCTACCGCGGGGCGGGTCCGGCCCGAAGAGGCTCGGATGGCCGCGCAGCTCATCGAAAATCTGGCGCGCCCCTTCGATGCGGATCGGTACACGGATGACTATCACGCCAACCTTATGCGCGTGATCCGCGCGAAGCTCAAGGGAAAGAAGATCGCCGAGCCGAAAGCGCTGCCGGTGGAGGACGGCAAAGTCATCGATCTCGTCAGCCGTCTGCGCCTGAGCCTCGATCAGACCAAGCGCGCGACCGGGCGGGGGCGGCGCGCTCCGTCACGGGCCGCGGCGCGGACCACCTCGCGGACGGCCCGCTCGCGGACGGCCCGCTCGCGGACGTCCCGCTCGCGGACGTCCCGCTCGCGGCGGACGGCGTAGCGCGACGGGATCCCGCTCGCGCCGTTGCCTAGTACATTTGTGGCACCACATGGCAGCTGAGCGGACACCGACCCAGCCCGCCGTCCTTCTCGACGGGCGCGCGATCGACCGGACCTTGCGCCGGATGGCCGACGCCATTCTCGAGCTGAACGATGGCACGGACGGACTGCTGCTCGTGGGGATCCAGCGCCGCGGCGTCCAGCTGGCGGACCGGATCGCGGCGATCATTACCGAGCGGGAAGGCACGGCACCGCGTCGCGGTGCGCTGGACATCACGCTGTACCGCGATGACCTGCAAACCGTGGGACCGCGCCCCGTGCTCGGACCGACCGACATCCCCGGCAACCTGGACGGGGCCAACGTCGTGATCGTCGACGACGTGCTCTACACCGGGCGAACGATCCGCGCGGCCCTCGACGAGCTGGCCGACTTCGGGCGCCCGGCGCGCATCGCGCTGGCGGTGCTGATCGACCGGGGCGGCCGGGAGCTGCCGATCCATGCCGACGTCGTCGGGAAACGGGTGGATCTCACACCCACCCAACGCGTCGACGTCCTGGTGCAGGAGGTGGATGGCCGGGATGCGGTAGTCGTCGTAACCACCGAGAAGGGTCGGGAGGACCCGGCGTGACGAACCCGTTGGGGAAGGACCTCCTTGCCCTCGAGCCCCTCTCCGCCGACCAGATTCGCCTGATTCTCGATACCGCAGAGCCGTTCAAGGAGATCAGCGAGCGGGCGATCAAGAAGGTGCCCGCGTTACGGGGCTCGACGATCGTCAACCTGTTCTTCGAGCCCTCGACGCGCACGCGCATCTCGTTCGAGTTCGCCGAGAAGCGGCTCTCGGCCGACACGGTCAACGTGACGGCGTCCGGGTCGAGCGTGAGCAAAGGGGAGACGCTGGTCGACACGGCGCGCAATCTCGAGGCGATGCGGATCGACATGGTCGTGATCCGCCATGGCGCATCGGGAGCGGCGGCGTTCCTCGCGAACCGCATCGAGTCCACCGTCATCAACGCGGGGGACGGGACGCACGAGCACCCGACGCAGGGACTGCTCGACCTGTTGACACTGCGCGACCACTTCGGGGATCTCGCCGGTCTGCGCGTCTGCATCTGCGGCGACGTTCTGCACTCGCGCGTCGCGCGGTCGAATATCTGGGGACTCAAGAAGCTGGGCGCCGAGGTTGCGGTGTGCGGGCCTCGCTCCCTCCTGCCGAATGCGATCGCGGAGTTCGGCGTGACGGTCTTCGACCGGCTCGACGAGGCCATGGAGTGGGCGCAGGCACTGAACGTCCTGCGCTTACAGCTCGAGCGCATGACGGGAGGCTACATCCCGTCGCTGCGCGAATACAACCGGGTGTTCGGCGTGACGCGCGAGCGGCTGGACCGGGCCACGCACCCGCTGCTGATCCTGCATCCGGGTCCCATGAATCGCGGCGTCGAGATCGACTCGGATGTCGCGGACGGGCCGCACAGCCTGATCCTGAACCAGGTCACGAACGGCGTGGCGATTCGGATGGCGGTGCTGTATCTGCTGGCAGGCGGGAAGCCGGAGCTCGCGGAAGCGGCCAAGGGAGCGCCCGAGCGGTGACGCGACCGATCCTTCTCGCCGGCGGCCGCGTCCTCGATCCTACACGTGGAATCGACGGCGTCGGCGACGTGTTGGTGCGCGATGGCGTCGTCGTGCATGGCGGACCGGGTCCGATCGGGCGCCCCGACGGCGCGGACGTGATCGACTGCACCGGCGCGGTCGTCGCGCCGGGCTTCATCGACGTGCACTGTCACCTGCGCGAGCCGGGGCGCGAGGATGTCGAAACGATCGCGACGGGCGCACGCGCGGCGGCCGCCGGCGGATTCACGGCCGTGTGCGCGATGCCCAACACGGACCCCGTCACCGACAATCAGGCCGCCGTGGGGTTCGTGCTGCGGCAGGGGTTGGCCGCCCGCGCGGCACGCGTCTTCCCGATCGGGGCGATCTCGGTGGGGCAGAAGGGACAGGCCCTGGCGGAGGTCGGCGAGATGGTCGGTGCGGGGGCCGTCGCGATCAGCGACGACGGGCGGCCCGTGGCCAGCGCCCATTTGATGCGCACGGCGCTCGAGTACGCCCGAACGTTCGAGATCCCCGTCGTCGATCACTGCGAAGAGCCCACGCTCGCGCTCGCCGGCGCGATGAACGAGGGAATCGTCAGCGCGCGGCTCGGACTCAAGGGCATCCCGGCCGAGGCGGAAGAGATCATGGTCATTCGCGACATTCTCCTGGCGCGGCGGACCGGCGGTCACGTCCACATCGCGCACGTGAGCACGCGCGGCTCGGTCGAGCTGTTGCGGTGGGGAAAGGAGCGCGGGATCCGCGTCACGGCGGAGGTCTGCCCCCACCATCTGACGTTGACGGAATCCGCGGTAGAAGGGTACGACACCAACGCGAAGATGAACCCGCCGCTGCGCACCGCGGCGGACGTCGCGGCACTCGTCGAGGCTTTGCGCGATGGAACGATCGACGTGATCGCGACGGACCACGCCCCACACCACTACGACGAGAAGGAGCAGGAATTCGCCGATGCGCCGAACGGCCTCGTCGGCCTCGAGACGGCGCTTG
>PLLD01000012.1 GCA_003141205.1 Gemmatimonadota bacterium | reverse complement strand
ATCTCGACGCGCTCGATGTCACCACGGTCACGCGGCCGCCCCCCTTCGTGAAATCGAGCGCGTCGAGATCCAGCAGCGCCGCCGGCATCACGCCCCCCCCACCACGCGCAACACCTCGCGCACCGAGCTCGCGAGCGCCGCGTTCGTCGCGATCGCGCTCCCACCCATCGCCGTCTCGTGCCCCTCCCAATCCGTAAACACTCCCCCCGCCTCACACACGACCGGACCCAACGCCGCCGTGTCCCAGATCGCCATGACGGGATCCACCATCACCTCCGCCCGCCCCGTCGCGACGAGCAGATAGCCGTAGCAATCTCCCCACGTCCGCGCCACCGACGCCCGCTCCGCCAACGTCCGCCACGCCGCCCGTCTCGGCTCCCGGAGCGCAGAATCGCGCGGAAAACGATCGTCCGTCGTCAGCACCGTCGCCCACTCGATCGCCGAGACCGCCGACACCGCACAGCGCGTCCCATTCCACCAGCAGCCCTCACCCCGTGCCGCGACGACGAACTCACCCGCCCCCGCCGCGGGACACGCGATCGCCCCCGCGATCACCTCCTCCCCCTCCGCTACGCCGATCAGCGTCCCCCACAGCGGAACGCCCCGCACGAAGCTCTTCGTCCCGTCGATCGGGTCCACGATCCACCGGCGACGCGCGTCCACCCGGGCCGTCCCCAGCTCCTCCCCCACGATCCCGTCCCCGGGAAACCGGCGCTCGATCCAGTCCCGCGCCGCGAGCTCCGCCGCCCGGTCCGCCGCCGTCACAGGCGACCCGTCTTCCTTGGTCTCAACCGTGAGCCGCGTACGAAAGCGATCGAGCGCGACCCCGCTCACGAGCCGCGTCACCTCCTCCACCGCTACGAGCAGCGTCGCCGGCGATGCCAGTGTGCTCACTGTCTCCTCTCTCCTCGCTCCATTCTCCTCACTGGCAGCCCCGCCGCCTCCATCGCGTCCTTGAGCACCCCCACCGTCGTCACCCCGTCGTGTAGGATCCCCGCCACCAACGCCGCGTCGGCCTCTCCCTCCCCCAACACCGCGCACACATCCTCAGGCCCGCCCGCACCCCCGGAGGCGATCACGGGGACAGATACCCGCTCGGCCACCGCCCGTGTCAGGGGTAGGTCGTAGCCCGAGCGGCCCCCATCGCGATCGATGCTGGTGAGCAGGATCTCCCCGGCCCCCCGCTCCACACACTCCGCCGCCCAATCCACCGCGTCACGCTCCGTCGGCGTGCGCCCACCGCGCACCACCACACGCCAGCCCGACGCAACGCCACCGCGCGTATCTCGTGTCGCATCGATACTCGCCACCACACACTGCGCCCCGAAACGGTCGGCCGCCTCGGTGAGCAATGCCGGCCGCGCCACCGCCGCCGAGTTCACGCTCACCTTGTCCGCCCCCGCGCGCAACGCCTGCGCCATGTCCTCGACCGAGCGCACCCCGCCCCCAATCGTGAGCGGTATGAACAGCCGCTCCGCCGTCCGCCGCGCCACATCCAGCAACGTCCCGCGCGACTCGGCGCTGGCCGCGATATCGAGAAAGACCACCTCGTCGGCCCCCTCGCTCTCATACCGCTGGGCCAGCTCCACGGGATCCCCCACGTCGCGCAGCGACACGAACTGTACCCCCTTCACGACACGTCCCCCTTCCACATCCAGGCACACGATCAAGCGCCGCGAGAGCATCACGTGCGCTCCGCGTCCCCGTCCATCCGGACGGCTCCCTTGGTGCTGAACACCGTACCCGTCTCCACCCACGCCTCCCGCAACGCAAAGCCCAGCGCCTTGAACGCGCCCTCGACGATATGATGCCGGTCGGTCCCGCGCAGCACCCGGATGTGCAGCGTCGCGTCCGCGTGGTCGGCGAAGGACCGCATCCAGTGGTCGTAGAGATCGCTCGGCAACGGCCCACGATACCACGGCCGGCCACCGAGATCGAGCGTCACCTCCACCAGCGCATCGTCCATCGGCACCGTGCGATGCCCGTAGCGCGCCGCCGTCTTGGGGGTGAATCGCGCGACCGCATCCCCGAGCGCGATCCCCACATCCTCGATCAGATGGTGCTTGAGATCTCCGCGCGCTTCGACCGCGAGATCGACCCCCGCATACCGCGCGAGCGTCACCAGCATGTGATTGAGAAAGCGCTGCCCCGTCTCCACCGTCGCCTGTCCCGTCCCACGCATCAGCTCGATGCGGATCGATGTCTCTCGCGTCTCCCGCTCGATCACAGTCATTCGGCGAACTCCTCCGCGACCACGCGTGCATCGATCGCGCCCGTGTACAATGCCATCCCAATGATCGCCGCCGCCACGCCGCGGTCGGCCAGCGCGCGCAGGTCCTGCATCGTCGTGATCCCGCCCGACGCGTATACGGGGAAGTCGGCTGATTCCGCCACCTCCTCCATGAGCGGCAGATCCGGTCCCGCGAGCTGCCCCTCCCGGTGCACCGCGGTCACGAGAATGCCGGCCAGCGGCAGCGTGTTGAAGCCGTCGAGCGCGTCAAGGATGTTGAGCGGCAACGTCCGGATCCATCCGTGCGTCACGATCCGCCGCTCCCGCACATCCGCCGCCACGATGATCCGCTCCGGAAACCGCTCGGCCATCGTGTCCAACCACCGAACGTCCTCGATCGCCCGCGTGCCGACGATCACATGGTGCGCCCCGGCGTCGAGGAGCTCCTCCACGCGCGCTTCGTTGCGCACCCCGCCCCCCGCCTGAACCGTCGCGCTCGTGGCGCGGATGATCTCGCTCACGATCGGCGCATTGGTCCCGCGGTCGAGCGCGGCATCCAGGTCGACCACGTGCAAGTGGCGAAACCCTATCCCCTCCCACATCCGCGCCACTCCGACGGGATCGTCGAGCCGCACCCGCTCGTTCGCGTACGAGCCCCCCACAAGCTGCACGCATGCCCCCTCCCGCAGGTCGATCGCGGGGATCGCAATCATATACGCGCTCCGAGCGCCGCACCCACGACCGCGCGCACGAAGCGCACGCCGGCGGCCGAGCTCTTCTCCGGGTGAAACTGGACGCCGACAGTATTGTGCCACCGCACGATCGCCGGAAAGCGGTCGCCCTCGACGACCGTCCACGCCGTCACCACGTCGGTCGACTCCGGCCGGCACGCGAAGCTGTGCGCGTAATACGTGTCCCGCAAATGCACCTCGCGAAGAAGGGGGTCCGTGCCATCGGTAACCGTATTCCATCCGATGTGAGGGAGCCGTGCGGCCCCAAGCCGCGTCACGCGCCCGGGCAGCAGTCCGAGCCCCGCCCCGGGACCTTCATCGCTGCCATCGAACAGCAGCTGCATCCCGAGACACACGCCGAGACAGGGGAGGCCGTGCTCGAGCGCATTTCGCATCGCATCGCGCGCGGACTCGAGCCGCTCCGCACCCCGCGTGAATGCGCCGACCCCCGGCAGGACCAGGAGCTCGGTGTCGAGCGCCTCCGCCGGATCGGTTTCAATACGGATCTCGATCTCCGGTCCCGCGAGCGCCTTGGCCAGTGAGTGGAGGTTCCCCGCACCGTAATCGAAGATCGTCACGCGCCGCGTGCGTCCCGCGGGCGATGCCGTCATGCCCCCTCCGCGCGCGCCGTCGCGAGCGCCGCCAGGAACGTCTCCAGCAT
>PLLD01000174.1 GCA_003141205.1 Gemmatimonadota bacterium | reverse complement strand
ACCAATCACTTGTCCGGTTAATGACATCGCGACTCCGACGACTGCTCCGGGGCATTCGGTACATAAAGCGCCCTCAGCCCGGGGTCCAGGCACGCCCTTTTACTTAGCCGCAGGTGTTGCGCGTGTCAAGCAAAAAACCTTGCAGACTGGCAACATATATGTGAGCGGGACGTTACATATTGCTGCCACCAAACGACATAGCGTTTTGGCTACGCGTCAGGCGACCGCCTGCGAGCTGCCGAACTCCTGCACCTGCGCCGCGTCGGACGTGTCGGGCGTCGATTGGCGCAACGCGGACGCCGCGCGGATCAGCATCTCCACCGCATCGACCGACGACTCGGCGTAGTCGGTGACGGCGTAATATCCCGCCCGCAGCTTCACCGGCTCGGTGCGCGTGAGCGACTCGCTGGCGCCCGACGGAGTCGGAATCGTGAACGGCGCCTCCTCGAGCAGCGCGCGGATCCGCTCGGCCAGCCGCAGCGCGCCACTCGGCGGCGTCGCGGGCGCGATGATCGCGAATTCCGATGGGCCCAGCCGTCCGATCGCATCGGCGGCGCGCCCCGCGCGGCCGATCATCGTGCCCAGATGCCGCGCCACGTGCTCGATCAGCGCGTCCATGGAGTGATCGTCGAGCGCGCGGTCCGGGGTGAAGACGACGCACGCGAGGGCCGCGTGCCGGCGGAAGGCGTCAGCGCCGATCTCACGGGCGCGCCGAGCGAGGCCACGCGAGTTATACAGCCCGGTGACGTGATCGATGAGCCCTTCGCGCTGCTGCCAATCCGCTTCCTGCTTGGCGCGCATGAAGGAGTCGAGCTTGAGGAGCAGGACCTCCCCATCGATCGGGAACACCAGGAAATCCCAGGCTCCCGCGCGATAGGCCGCCATCTGCTGCCCGCGCGCGGCCGGGTCCGAGGTCGTGATGAGGATCGGCGCCGTCGGACTGAGCTGCCCCGTCTCGCGCAGCCGCGCGCACAGCTCGATCCCATCGGCATCGGGCAGCCGCGCGTCCACGATCGCGACGTCGGGCTGGGCCCGCCGGGTCAGCTCGATCATCTGGCGCGCGTTATAGGCCCGCAGCACCGCGTATCCGTGGGGTCCGAGTATCGTCTCGAGCGAGCGCGCCGACCATTCCTGATCGTTGGCAATCAGAATCAGTCGCGGCGGCCGATCCGCGCGCGCAGCGGAGGAGACGGGCTCAGTCATGCCGGACCACACCGCATGTCCCGTGCGGGGGTGAGCTCATGCGCTTACACATATACGGGACAATATGTTACGAGTTAGGCGCAAGCCCAAATCGGCGCGGCATTGCCGCGCGCGCACCACAGCATAGTGGGCAGGTCGTGACGAATCGGCCACGCATACGTCCCCCTAACGACTTGGCGAGCGCGTCGCGTCCTCCAGCGGCGGTACGGCACCACGCACCGCGCTCCGTATACGCAACCGTTGACCGGCTAATAGCTTAACTCCTGGTGGCACGGCGGAGATTCGCGCTTTTGCGGTCCGGGCGGTGTGGCCGTGGCCTTGCTTAGGTAGACACTCAATGGACACAGGTCTGCACATACCCGAACCCCCGGTCGTCCTGGGCGAGACGCCGGTTGCGTCCCCCCCCCCGGCCGGCGATGCTCGACGATCTGCGCGCGTCGACACCCCTACGGCCGGCTTCGGCAGTGGCAAGCGTGTCGCCGTCGTGGGCGGTGGAATGCTGGGCGCGGCCCTCGCGCTCCGCCTGCGCGCACAGGGGCATCGCGTCACTCTGATCGAGTCGGCGCCAAGCGTCGGCGGCCTGGCATCGGCCCAATCCGTGGGCGACATCAGGTGGGACCGCTTTTACCACGTGATCCTGCTGTCCGATTCGCATCTCCGCGGTCTCCTCGAGGAGATCGGGCTCGCCGACCAGCTCAAATGGGGCACGACGCGGACCGGGTTCTATATCGATGGCCATCTCTATTCGTTGTCGTCGAGCCTCGAGTTCCTCCAGTTCTCTCCGCTGTCCTTCATCGACAAGCTGCGGCTCGGCTGGACGATCCTGCACGCGTCCCGGATCAGCGACGGCGCGCCCCTCGAGCGCTTGACCGCGACCAAATGGCTCGCCCGCCATTCGGGAAAGCGGACCTTCGAGCGCATCTGGCGCCCATTGCTCCGCGCCAAGCTGGGCGAGCACTACGACAAGGCCAGCGCGGCGTTCATCTGGGCCATCATCGCCCGCATGTACGCCGCCCGGCGGTCGGGACTCAAGCGGGAGATGTTCGGCTACGTCGACGGGGGCTACGACAGGATCCTTCCCCGCGTGCACGCGACGCTCGAATCCCGCGGCGTCGAGGTCCTGTGCGGCCGCCCAGCGACATCCGTCGTGGCCGGGTCCGCGATGGTCGAGGTCCATCTCGCCGGCGGGGACACGCTCGCCTTCGACGACGCGGTGCTGACCGTGCCCTGCCGTGTGGTCGCATCGCTCTGCCCGCAGCTCACCGCCGCGGAACGAGATCGCTTGAGCCGCGTCCTATACCAGGGAGTCATCTGCCCCTCCCTGCTGCTCGCGCGTCCCCTCGCCGATTATTACGTCACCAATATCACGGAGTCCTGGGTGCCCTTCACGGCGGTGATCGAGATGACCGCTCTCGTCGATCCGGCCACCTTCGGCGGACGCTCCCTCGTCTATCTGCCGCGGTACCTCCCGCAGGATGATCCGACCTGGCGCCGCTCGAACGCGGACATCGTCGAGGAATCGCTGGGCGCGCTCGAGCGCATGTATCCGAACTTCCGGCGCTCCGACGTGATTGCTTCGGAGGTCGCACGGGCTCGCGACGTGCTCGCGGTCCCGACGCTGGATTACTCCCGTACGCTCCGTCCCCCGCTCGAGACCTCCGTGCCGCACGTCTACGTCGTGAATTCAGCCCAGATCTCCAACGGCACGCTCAACGTCAACGAGACCCTCGCGCTCGCCGCTGAGCAGAGTGCCGCACTCGCGCCCCTTCTCGCGCAGCCCCACGGAGCCGCCGCGTGAGCGCGCGTCCGACCCCCACCCCCTCCTCCGTGTCCGCGTCCGATCCGCGTCCCCTGGCAAGCATCTCGCTCGACGTCGACGATCTCTGGTCGTACATGAAGACGCACGGCGACCCGGGGTGGGAGGCGCGTCCGTCGTACTACGACGTGTTCTTCCCGATGGCTCTCGAGATCTTCGACCGCCTGGGTCTTCACATCACGTTCTTCATCGTTGGCTGTGATGCGGCCCGTGAAGCGTCGCAGCCGATACTGCGAACGGTCGTCGATGCCGGTCACGAGGTCGGCAACCACTCGTACGAGCACGAGCCATGGCTGCATCTCTACGATGAGCGCCGGCTGGTGGCCGACATCGCTCAGGCCGAAGCGGCGATCGAGCGCGCGACGGGGCAGCGGCCGATCGGCTTTCGCGGCCCCGGCTACAGCTGGAGCCCGGCGCTGCTCGAGGTCCTGGTGCAGCGCGGCTACGTCTACGACGCGTCGACCCTCCCGACCTTTCTGGGACCGCTCGCGCGCGCCTATTACTTCTGGACCGCCCATCTCACACCGGCCCAGCGGGCCGAGCGGAAGCTGCTGTTCGGGACCTTCCGCGACGGGCTCCGGCCGATCGAGCCGTATCAGTGGGAGCTCTCGTCGGGGCGCCGGCTGCTCGAGATCCCGGTCACGACGATGCCGGGAATCCGCAGCCCGTTCCATCTCAGCTACCTGCTCTACCTCAGCCGCTTTTCCGAGCCGCTGGCCATCGCGTACCTGCGAACGGCCCTCGCACTCTGCCGCGTGACCGGGACGTCGCCGAGCTTCCTGCTGCATCCGCTCGACCTGCTCGGAAGTGACCAAGCGCCTGCCTTGCGCTTCTTCCCTGGGATGGAGCTTCCGGGGAGTTACAAGCGGCGTTTCTTCGTCCGGGTCCTGGGCGTGTTCGCGGAGCACTACCGGCTGGTGTCGATGAGCGTGCACGCGCACGCGATTCTCGGACGACCGGTCGCGGTGCACCGCGTCGGGCTCGCCGCGCCGCACGCCGCCGTCGCGAGTTAGCTCGCGCCATGTGCGGCATTGCGGGGATCCTGAACTTCGACGGGACGCCGGTGGCGTTGCCGGTCCTCGTCGACATGGGGGAAGCCCTCCGGCATCGCGGCCCCGATGGCGACGGACAGTTCATCGATGGCGGAGTGGGGTTCGCGCACAAGCGGCTCGCGATCATCGACCTCGCGTGCGGACAGCAGCCCATGACGTCCGTCCGCGGCACGCTGACGATCACGTTCAACGGCGAGATCTTCAACTACATCGAGCTGCGCGAGGAGCTCGTCCGGCTCGGCCACACGTTCAAGACCACGTCGGACACGGAAGTCATCCTCGAGATGTACGAGGAGTACGGCGCGGCGTGCGTGCCGAAGCTCAACGGGCAGTTCGCCTTCCTGCTGTACGACAAGGAGCGGCGCGTGGTGCTCGCGGCGCGCGATCACT
>PLLD01000195.1 GCA_003141205.1 Gemmatimonadota bacterium | reverse complement strand
CAGGAGCGCTGGGCCCGGACGCGTCTCGCCGGGCGCACCGGCTTCATCTGGCGCTTTGGGGTGATCGCCTGGGGGCTCCCCGCGGGCACCATCACGGCGTGCTACCACGTCATCCATCTGCACGCGCGCGGCACGGCCTGGTCGATCGCCGAAATCCGTCCCCTGTGGGAGAGCGTCGCGGGGCTCATGGTCGCCTGCGGCATAGCTGGCTATCTTCTGGGTGCGTGGCTGTGGGATGCCTGCGAATCCCATTTCGCTGCGGACTCGGCCCCCCCTCCTCCCCTCCCATGACCGCTCGCTGGTCCACCTCGCCCACGCCGATCGCCCCGATCAGCTCCGCCGTCGAGCCGCGCCCCCGCTCGGCGTCCGAGCTCATCGACGTGTCGATCCAGCTCCTGCGGCGAAACGCCCCGGGATTCTTCACCGTCGCGGCGATCGCGTACGTCCCGATCCTCGTGGTGCAGGTCACCCTGTTTCGCGGCATGATGGCCGGATTTCGGACCGGGAACCTCGCCGCCCTCGCCTCCGTGCCGCCGGGCCTGTTCGGCGTGTTCGGGCTCGTGAGCGTCGTGTGGTATTGCGTCTGCACGGGCGCCCTCATCGTCGCGTCGAACGACGCGTATCGAGGGTACACGATCGACCCGTGGAGCAGCTTTCAGCGTGCGTTCCCATCGACGTTCGACATCATCATCGCGGTGATGGCGAAGTACATCTTCATGATCGTCGGGTTCTTCTGCTTCATCGTCGGCATCTTCTTCGTGGTCGCCCGGTACTTCGCCGTGCCGGTGACGGTCATCATCGAAGGAACTGGCCCGTTCGCGTCGCTGGATCGGTCGGCCGTTCTGTCGCGCGGGATCAAGTGGCACATCCTCAGCACTCTCGCGCTCGCCGGGATCATCTACATCCTGCTGTATACCGTGGCGTCCGCTCTCGGCGGCGCCCTCGCCCTCCTGACCGGGGGGGCGCTCGTGTGGCTGCAGATCGTCTCGGCCATCATGACCGTGGTTCTGTACCCGCTCTTCGCGATCGCGCAGACCGTGCTGTACTACGATGCCGTCGCCCGTCAGCAAGTCCCGGCGACGGCCGCTGTCGCTCCGCCGCCGGCGGGCCCGGTCGGCGGCGCCGAGACCATCCCGACCGCCCATTAACACCGACGGCCTTCCCCCCCAAGCGGCGATCCAGGACTCGATCGCTGCCGTTTTCGGGCAGCGCGCATACGACCGCGTGGTCATACAGACGCTCTGGGACCGCTTCTGGCAATGGGTCGTGGATCGGCTGCACGGCCTCACCCTCTCCCTGCACCACATTCCGGCGCTGCAAACCGCGGTGACCGTGATCCTGGCTACCCTCGCCGTCGTACTGATCGCACGGCTGGCGTACGTCGCCCTCTCGCGCGACACGGCCGTGTGGGGCACCCGGCACGGGCGCGGCGGTATGGCGGCACTCACGGATCCGTGGAGCGAGGCGCAGCGACTCGCCACCCTCGGCGATTTCACCGGTGCGGCCCACGCGTTGTACGCGGCTCTCCTCGGCGCGATCGCCCGGCGCGAGCCGGTGCGGTTGCACGACTCGAAAACCGTGGGGGATTATGCCCGCGAGCTGCGGGGATTGGCGTCTCCGCGATTCGGCGGATTCCGCGAGTTCGCCCGTGCGTACGAGACCGTCGTCTACGGGCTTGGGAGCTGCGACCGCGCGCGGTACGACCGGCTGCTCGCGCTCGCGACACCGCTCGTTCAGGCGCCCGCATGACGCTGCCACCGGTGCTGGGGGGCCCCGCGACCGCGCGCGGCGGCGTGGGGGGAGCGCTCCGCCGTCCCGCGGTGCTGTTACCGCTGGCGCTCGTCGTCATCATCGTGTCGGTCCTCATGTCGCCGCAGGACACCACGGCCGACCGCGTGGGGGCACTGACCACATATTCGGCGAGCGCGTCGGGCGCCCGCGGGTTGTACGAGACGTTGGGCCGGCTGGGCTGGCACACCGAGCGTCGCAAGACGCCGCTGACCGCGGGCCTCGACACCACGGCGGTCTACCTCGTGCTCGATCCGCCGATGCCGCTGACCCATCGCGAGGGGCGGGCCCTGCTCGACGTGGTGCGGCGCGGTGCCGGGCTGGTCTTCGTCGTCGGCAATGCGGGCGGGATCGACGACTCCCTGCACGTGAGCCGGGGTTCGAGCGGGTATACGGCGCGCGACCGCACCGATCCGGCGGCGTGCCCGAGCCACGACGGTCCGGTCATCCCGATGTGGTTCGATGATTCGGTCCATCTCTACCGGCTCACGACGACCGGCCCGCTCCCGACGGCGGACACGGTGGCGTTCGTGCCCCTTCGCCCCGGCGGTGTCCGCTTCAGCATCCGAGCGGACTCGGTCGCCGGCACGACAGGGCCACGTGACGGCTCGCGGCAGCCAGCGGTTGCCGCAATGGGGATACCGCTGGGTCGCGGCCGCGTCGTGGTGCTGTCCGATCCCGACATGCTGCGCAACGACGTCATTCGTGTGTGTCATTGGGGCATGGGGGTCGCGTCGGTCGGCATGCTCGATTGGGTGTCGCGGGGCCGACGGCCGGCGATGGTATTCGATGAGTACCATCAGGGGTACGGCGAGAGTGGTTCCGTTCTGACCGCCATGTCGGCCTTCCTGACGCGGACGGCCGAAGGGCGGCTCGTCGCGCAGGCGCTGCTCGCGGCATTGATCCTGCTTGTTGCGCTGGGCGTTCGGCCGATCGCGCCGCGTGCGCCGAGGAGGATCGAGCGGCGGTCTCCACTGGAGCACGTCGATGCGCTGGCTCGGGCGTACGAGGCGGTGGGCGCGACGCGGGTGGCGACGCGCCGGCTGGTGCGTGGTCTGCGGCGGCGGCACGAGCATGGCGCGTGGGTCGCGAGTGCCACTGCGGCGGTCCCCGGAGAGGCGGTCGATGCTCGATTTCTTTCGGCCGTGGCTTCGCGGTATCGTGGAGTCGCGGCCGATGTGTCCCGCATTGTCAGCGCAGAGAAGCAGCATGTGAGCGCGGCGGAGCTCCTTGCCGTCGCGCAGGCGGTCGACCGCATCGATCGCGCGCTCGATCGACCTGCTCCGGCCGAACCCTCCCTTCAACCCACGAGTGCTTTGCCATGACCGCCCCAACCCCTGCCGTGCCGAACCCATCCCCGAGCGCTATGTCGGACGCCTTGTCCGAGGCGACCGCGGTATTGCAGGCGATCCGCGACCGTGTGGCCACGCGGGTCGTGGGACAGGAGCCGGTGATCGAGGAGGCGCTCGTGGGCTTTCTCGCGCGCGGGCACGTGCTGCTCGAGGGGGTGCCCGGGACGGCGAAGACGCTGCTCGTGCGGACGCTGGCGGAGGTGTTGGGTGCGCGGTTCGGGCGGATCCAGTTCACTCCGGACCTCATGCCGTCCGACGTGACGGGGGTGAGCGTCTTTCGCGAGGTATCGCACGAATTCGAGTTTCGCCCCGGTCCGATCTTTACCGATCTGCTGCTGGGGGACGAGATCAACCGTGCGCCGGCCAAGACGCAGTCGGCGCTGCTCGA
>PLLD01000077.1 GCA_003141205.1 Gemmatimonadota bacterium | reverse complement strand
CGTCCACGGCATGGGCACGATTGTCGAGTACGCCGGGCACGGCGGCGCCCCCGTGTGGGCTCCGCCGCCGCCGTATCATTGGAACTACGCCCGCTTTGGTCGGGCCAACCCCACGCCGTCGGCGCCGGACGAGATGATCGAGATGACGTTCGCCAAGAACAATGCTGCCCGCGACGGCTTCAACGAGTGGACGATCAACGGCGTCCCATTCGCGCCGGACAGGATGGAGCCCACGTTCCATCTCCGGCAGGGCAAGCGCTATCGGGTACGCATGCGCAACGGGAGCGACGACATCCACCCCATCCATTTGCACCGCCACAGCTTCGAGCTGACACGCATCATGAACGTGCCCACGGCCGGTGTGATCAAGGATGTCGTCATGCTCGGCGGGTACCAGACGATGGACGTGGACTTCGTCGCGGACAACCCGGGGCCCACGTTGTTTCACTGCCACCAGCAACTGCACATGGACTTCGGCTTCATGGCCCTGTTCGACTACGTGTGAGCGGGCGACGTGATTCGCCAGTATCTCCAGGGCGGTCGGGCTCGCCTGATCGGTCTGCGCATCTCCCTCTGGTACGATTCCTGCACTACCGCGCGGATGGCGATCTGACGATCCGCCAATCCGCCTGCCGACGCGCGCGCTTCTGGCGCGCCGCGGTAGACCGGAAATCCGCCGACCCATGCCTCAGAGTGGAGTATCCATGTCGATTCCCCGTCAGTTGCGAGCGTACGCGGTCAGCGCCTGCATGGCCGCATCGCTGAGCGCGTGCCACCACCCCTCGACCGAGATCAAGACGAACGACCCGAACTATGGTCGTCGCTGGAGTGCCAATCTCGTGACGCCGGCCTCGCTCGCTGGGGTCGCGCAGTTGCATGGGAACGCGACGTGGGCACCAGGGACCGGCACCGGAGCGTCCGTCGTCAAGGTGAGCGTCACGAATGCAACTCAGGGTGGCGTGCACCCCTGGGCCGTACACAACGGCAACTGCGACGGGGACCAGGGGATCATCGGCTCCGCAGATGGATACCCGCCCCTCAAGGTCGATAAGGACGGGACGGCGGCGCAGACTGTGACGCTCCCCATCGTTCTCCCGACCGACGGTCAGTATTCCATCGTCGTTCTCGCGTCTCAGGAGAACTCCAACACGACGGTCGCGTGCGGCAACTTCTCCCCGCCCGTCCGGTAAACCGCTCGCCAGTAGGCCGCTAGATCGATAGCACCCGCGCGCCCACCGGGCGCGCGGGGCCCGTGACCAGATCGTTACGGGCGCGACAGGGGACCGATACCGCGCCCCGCGTTCTTCCGGGTCGAACGAGAGCGGCAACTCCCCCGCCGCGCGAATGCGTGCGCAGGGCATGAGCGTCGCTCGCCGACCCGGAGAGATCGTCGTGATCACACGCCTTCTGCGAACGGCGCAGCTGTTCGCCATCGCCCTGCCCGTCGCGGTCCTGGCCCAGGGGGCCGACCTCACCGGTGCCGGAGCGACATTCCCGTATCCGATCTACTCGAAGTGGTTCTCCGACTACGCCCAGAAGACCAACGTCAAGATCAACTATCAGTCGATCGGCTCGGGCGGCGGCGTTCGGCAGATCTCCGAGATGACCGTCGACTTCGGTGCAAGCGATGGCCCGATGTCCGACGCCGAGCTCGGGAAAGCCAAAGGGGGACCGATCATGCACATCCCTACCGTCCTCGGTGCCGATGTGCTGACCTACAACGTGCCCGGCGTGACGCAGACCCTCCGCCTCTCCGGCGATGCGATCGCCGCGATCTTCCTCGGCAAGGTCACGAAGTGGAATGACAAAGCGATTGCCGATCTCAACCCCGGCGTCGCCCTGCCGAGCTCGGACATTCTCGTCGTCCATCGGACGGACGGGAGCGGTACCACCTACATCTTCACCGACTACCTCACGACCGTGAGCCCCGCGTGGGCGAGCGGACCCGGACGCGGCAAGGAAGTGCAATGGCCGGTCGGGCTGGGGGGGAAGGGGAATGAAGGGGTCGCGGGCCAGGTCAAGCAGACCCCGTTCTCGATCGGCTACGTCGAGCTCGCGTACGCCCGCCAGAACAAACTGCCGTACGCCTCCGTCCAGAACTCGTCCGGGAAATTCATCGAGCCGACGATCGAGACGGTGACCGCCGCCGCCGCCGGCGTCGCCAAGCAGCTGCCCGCCAATACCGACTACCGGGTCTCGATCGTCAACGGCCCCGGCTCGAACGCCTATCCGATCTCGTCGTTCACGTGGCTCCTGGTCTACAAGAATCAGAGCGACGCCGCGAAGGGAAAGAAGCTGGTTGACTTTATCAAGTGGGCGCTGCACGACGGCCAGAAAGAGGTCGCCGCACTCGACTACGCGCCCCTCCCGAGCGAGATCGTGAAGCGGCTCGACGCGGACGTGCGCCAGATCACCTTCGGCACGATGAGCTCGAACTCAAGCCGCTAGGCACGTCCACGCCCACACTCGTGGGGCACGCGATTACGTCGAGGTGCGCGGCGCGGAGGACGCGCGCACCGTCCGGCGACAGCAGATAAGCCAGGAAGCTCCGGCCGGCGCGCGGATGGGCCGCGCCGGCCGGAATCGCGATCCCGTACACGATCGGCCGCCCCGTAATGACGATCGAGTCCTTGGGCGTCCGCCCCGCGACACGGACCGACACCGTCGCGTACAGCGCGGAATCCGCCGGCTCACCAAGATTGATCGGCGCAGGCAAGCGGACGAACTCCAGCCCGGCCGCCTCCGCGATCGATTCGTACGACCACGCGTAGTCGAATTCGCCCAGCTCGACGAGGGCGAGCAGATCCGTCTCCTTGGGCCGTACCGTTGCAGGAGACGCCGTCAGCGTGCGCGTGAGCTCCGGCGCGTGATAGTACCGCTCGGCCAGGGCGAGGGTCAGCAAGGTCTGATATCCGTTCGGATCCAGGCTCGGGTCCGCCCGCCCGACGACGACACCGGGACGCGTCAGGATCCGATACCAGTTTTCCGATCCGATCTCACGCGCGAATTTCGAGCGCGGCGAATACGCGATCGCCATCCGGTTCCGCGCGAACCTGATATACCAGCGGACGTACCGCGGCATCAGGAGCTGGCCGAACACGGCTTCATCCGCGAGGGCGATCACGTCCGGCGTCCGACCGAGATCGATCAACTTGCGCGCGGTCTCGAGACTGCCGGCGTTTTCCTGCATGACGATGGTCCCCGTGCGTGCCGCAAAGCTGTCGAGCGCCGCGCGCAGGGGCAGCGCCAGACTCCCGGCGTTGAACGACACGATCGTGTCGGGAGCGCTCGTGTCG
>PLLD01000284.1:7725-8030 GCA_003141205.1 Gemmatimonadota bacterium | reverse complement strand
GCAGAAGGCAATCTCCCAACGCGGTGCCGCTCGGCTCCTCGGGGCCGCGCAACCGGACATTTCCAACTTGTATCACGGACGGCTCGACGGATTCTCGATCGAGCGGCTGTGCCGCTTCCTGAACGCGCTCGGCCAAGATGTGCGTATCGTGGTGCAACCAAAGCCACGGTCGAGAGTGCAGGCGACACTGCAAACGCTCGTGCGCGGTGCGGCCGCGGTGTGACGCCTGCGCTGCGTTGCTCTCCTCTCTCGCTACTCCTCTCTATCTCCTCACACTGCGTCGGCCAGTGCCGTGAAGCTGAAAA
>PLLD01000284.1:0-7669 GCA_003141205.1 Gemmatimonadota bacterium | reverse complement strand
TGCCGATCATCTTCAGCTTGTTGAATACGAAGAACGGCGATTCTGTAAAGCGGTAGTTGACGACCGGGTGGTCGATCTTGCCATCCTTGATGTGGAAGCACCCGTCGCGCGTTACGCCCGTCATCATTCCGGTCCCGTAATTGACGATCGAGACATTCGAGAAGCGATTGACGTAGATCCCATCCTTGCACGCCGCGATCATCTCCTCGAGCGTTGCTGTGCTCGTCCCAGGCATGGGCCCGAGCCGCACCGAGACCGGCTCCTCACACCAGGTCTTCCCCTTCTTGAGCGCGTAGCCCACTTCATAGGCCAGGTTCTTCAGGACGCCGCCTTCGATCCAGGTCATTTTCGGGATGCGGAAGCCTGGAATGCCGTCGCCCTTCGCCTCGAAGAACGGTGGGAACCCGCCCTCTGGGTCGGCGGGATCCGAGACCATACGGATCCGAGGATCGAAGACGCGCAGGTCGAGTTTGTTGGTCTTACCCGTCGTGGACCGCAGCGCGAACGGCGTGACTCCTAAATCTGCTCCGAAGGCATCGAACATCGGTGCCATGAGATGGACGAGCTGCGCCACCGCTGTCGGGCCCAGCACGACCGTACGGTGGCCCGGCTCGATCGCCACCGGGTTCCGCCCCAGATCCGCCAGGTCGATCGCGGCTTTGGCGATGACCGACGGGGTGATTGTGCTCCAGTCGCGGCTCGCCTGTCCCGCCCATCCTGACGCCGTGCCGTCCGGTGTCCGCGCGGTCAGCGTCAGCTCGCAGTCGGTCTCCTGCGTCCACGCGGTGAGCCCCGCCCCATACATATACAGCGCCGCCCGCGCCGTGAGGACCACCGTCGCGGCACCCACCAGATTCGCTGCCTCCACCTGCTCGATCAGCTGCGGCACAATATCGCCACCGACCGTATCCATGGCGGACACCGTGCTGTCGTGCCAGAGCGCGACGGGAAGGTATTCCTGCTTATCGTACGTGTGATACCTGGGATCGTCGGGGTCGTCCGGCTCCACGTCTGCGGCCCGCGGCAATGGCGTCGCGATTTCCTTGGCTTCGTCGATGACGCGGCGCAGGGTCTCCGCATCGAGCTGATTCGTTCCGATCTGCACGTCCAAGCCACTGCCGAACGTAGAGCCGAAGACGATCGATAGCTCACTGCCAGCGTCACTGCCGATGACACGGTTGTTGGCGACTTTGGTGACGCCGAGCGCGGTGTGCTCGATCAGCACTCCCTTCGCCCGGTCGCCCACCAAGCCCAGCAGCTTCGTCGCGAGCGCGGTCGCTTGCTCGCGGGTGAGTAGCCGGCCAGCCGACGGTCCCGCCATGAGAGAGAACGGACGGAGTGGGACGCGGCTCATAACGACCGGTCCTCGAGCGCGGTGACATTGAGTTCCTGCATATGCGCCGCCGGCGCCATGATGGGCTGGATCGTCGGCGCCCACGGCTGGCCATTTACGCCGTTGGACACGTATGCCTCCACCGAGCTCGCGTCCCCCATGGTCGTAACGGACTTCCAGAACTTCTTGGTGCTGAACTGGATCACCGCGTTCCGCAGCCGGCGCGTAATCTGTCCCTTCTTGACCTCGAAAAGCTGGGGGTAGATAGCGCCGCTGCTCAGCTGTTGGTCAGAGTTGGCGTATGCTACGCCCCGTAACAGCACCCCATTGACGAGCCCCTTCGTCAGAGAGTCCAGGGTCACGCCCGCGGCGCCGGGACTGATGCTGACGTGCGCAGCTGAACCAACTGGCTCGCGAGTGGGCAGCCACGCGACTGCCGAGCCGTGCGACGTGACAGGCTTCCCCTGTTTCGCGTACCAGCTGGCCAGCGCGGGCACGGTCGCTCGTGAAGCGAAGTAATCGACCACTGCTCCCTCTCGGATGACCGGGAATGGCTCCGTTTCGACCCCTTCGTCGTCCCACTTCGCCGCCCCGAGATAGGGGAGCCCACGATCGGACGTGACGTTGAGCGCTGCGGCGAACATCGGCTGCCCCAGGATTCTGTCTGGCGGCGCGAGAAAGCTCGTCCCGCTGGCGTTGGTCGTTTGGCCCAGTACGCGGTCTAGCTCGAGTGCCGGCATCAACGTCGCGCTCGCGATTGAGCCGACCGACATGCCATCGAGCACCGCTTCGTAGCGGCCGACCTCGACGTTTCCGTTCGGATAGCTGGCGAGCCGCGCCGCGTCCTCCGTCCTGGCCTTAATCTTGTCCTGCAGGGCCGGTCCGAGCGCGATCTCGAACCCTGCGCCCTCAGCCGGCGCCAGATCCATCAGTTCGAGCGAGACGCCTGTCCCACTGTAGGGATTGATACCCGACGTTACGCGCGGCCGCGCCTGGGCCAGGTGTTGTGTGATTAGAGACCCTTCGCTCGAGGCAAGCACTCGCGTCTCAGCCAGCCAATAGAAATGTGCCGCGGGCACACCGCCTATCACACGGGTGATCGCACTCATATAGGCCCCCAACATGTACGCATGCTCGTCCGGCGAAACCGCGAACGGGTCGAACGTGACCGGAGTCGCCCACTCCCCTATCACCACGGGCGCCGCCGCAAACTCCGACGCCGATCCCCGGACCGTCGCAAGTCTGCGGGCGGTCACGACCGCGTTGCGCACCGTCTCTGCCACGCCATCGGTCGTAGGGTCCGCTCCATAGCCGAACGCCCACCCGCCCGCGACCCGCACCCGGATCCCATAGGAGTAATCGAACCCGATCGAACTCGTGGGCGGTGCCGCGGGAGTCGTGTAGTCCATCTGAAATATACGCCGATTCGCGATGCGGATATCCGCGAACGAGGCACCGGCACTCTTGGCCGCCTCCATGGCGGCGAGCGCGAGTTCACGCAGGCGCGCCGGATCGACGATGTCTGGCAGCAATGTGGCCACTGGCTGCGTCGAACTGAGCGCTTGCGCACCGAGCGGATGGGACATGATTCCCAAGGCGACGCCAGCCAGGGCGCTCGACGACGCGACGACGAAATCGCGCCGACTATAACCACTATAGTGGAATGAGGCAGACATAAGGATGCAGCAGACCTGACCGGACGTGAGGGAAAGTGGATCGTGATTATCGATCGCGCAGGGCGGTGCGCCCCAGCGGCGAGCCGGACAGGGGCTCAGCGGAAGCCCGTCGCCCGGCCTCAGCCGCCAAGTACCGCAGGTCTAAACGCAAGCGCTGGTCGATGTCCTTTGAGTATCCGATCGCGATGTGTCGCACGACCCCTTTTCCGTCCACAATGACAAACGTCGGCGTCGCCAGGATCGGGTAGGCCGCGGCACTCGGATTTGCCCGCGGCAGCAACCCGTCGTCCATCGTCGAGTCCTTGGGGCCTGCCCATAGCGCAATCCGCATCCCGTAGTGTTTGCGTTCCACATAATAGTGTTCGAGGTGCCGCACTTCTTCTTCAGGGGCGTACACCGTCGTTCCCCACGATCCCTCCGTCTCTGTCACGTACCATATCTGGACATTCGATGGCGACGCCTCGCGAATCCGCTCCATCCCGGGAAGCGCCATGCGGCATGGATAGCAGGAATATTCCCCGAACTCGATGAGACGGATCGTCCCGTCATTTAGCGCCTGCGACGCGGCACCAGGCGCCGCCGTGGACACCGCAGTCGGGGCGTCCGTGTTGTACCAATGCATCGCCGTGATGGGGGGTGCAGCGTGGCCAAGGTGCGCGGTGAGCTGGAGCGTCACCTTTAAATATTTTATCCGTTCCTGCGAGGTCCAGAAGTTGGCAGAATCCTTCGCGACCAACTCTGGGCTCACCTGCGCGAGCGACAATAGCTCCTTCCCGATAGAGTCGATCCGCGCGCGGCCGTTCGGCGCGCCCGAGAGCACGTCGGCCAACATCGAGAAGGTCATCGGGTCGTACGCCACTCCGCGCTGCTCGAACCGCATGTGGGGCGTCATGGCGTAGGCTTGCATCAGCTGCACCGCCGCCGCGGGACCATCGCCGGTGACGTAGTACGCCTCACCCAGCGTGACATGTCCCTGAAATTTCCATACGATCGCAGAGGGCGGCAACGCGTCCAGCTGGGCCATGTAGCTAAGCGCCGCTTGAATCCGCTCCGCGTTCTCCGGGCGTGCGAACACCCGCGTGGCCAAGAGCAGTGTGTATGCGCGATCATCCTGACTCAACCCCTTCGTCGCCAGCCGCGCGGCGAATTCCGCCTTCGCCACCCCGTCCTGCCCATCCGCCGCGTACAGCTCGCCCATCGGATCCAGTTGCATCCCCCCGACCCGTGCCGCCGCCTCCAGCTGCGTGGTCCATGCGTGAGTCCGGGCTTTGATCGCTGCCGTGACGGAGTCCGGCCGCGCCAAACTGGCACTATTGCTACTGCTCGATAGCGGCTTGAGCACTGCCGACCCGTAAAGATTGAGCCCCCAGTCGTATTCCGCCGCCGTAACCGGTAGCGGGGACCCCTGGCTGGCCTCTTGCGCGGCCGCCCGCAAGGCACAGCCACACGCCAGCAGCGCCACGCTCAGTAGTGCAGCGCCGCTACGATGCCCCTTACCGCAATTCGGCGCAGACATACGCTCTATCCTCCAAAAGAACTCGCGGCATGCTGACGAACGTGTCGCGGTAAATTCATTCAGCGTGCCCGACGGCCAGTTTAGTTGCCGCCTGCTACGCAAAAGAGACGACAGGTACCGATCGCAAACCCACACATGGCGCGTCGCGAATCGTTGTGTAGCGGCCATGTATCCTGTCACGCGTGGCTATTGTGGATAACGAGCCCGATCGCCGACGCACAAGGACCGTCGACAACCGCAAGACAAACACGTCCATAGGGACCGATCCATTTGTGCTTATGGTTTCACCGTCGGGCACGCCTGAACCTCGAGAGTGGCGTATTACCCAGGCTAGTGACACTCTCCTCATTCCAGTGCAGCTTGCCGCCATGTCCACTTAGCAGCTGGGCGCCAGCGATCGGTATGTCCGACGCAACAAAACGCCACAGGCTCAGCTGTTGGCATCACGCGGTCTTCGTCGACACGAGGCATCCCTTGTAGGACGGATTCGTTATCGTCCCCTCAACCGCCACCAGGCCCGCCGGCGTCGGCAGCGTCAGATCGACATCAGCCCCATAATTCGGAATTGGCGCCGGGAGCAGCGGATTGGTACCGTTCGCGTACGGCCCCGTCGGGAACACCGTGCTCTGATCTCGCCCGTACTGCCGGACGAGGCGACGGAGATCGCCGAGCCGCGTCCCCGTGCCGAACAGCCAGAACGCCCGCTCGCGGAACATGAGGCTCACGCGCCCGCTATCCGTGCCTGGGTCCGTGAGCGGAGGCGGCCCCGTGACAAGCGCCAGATAGGTGCTCGGCGCCGCGGCACGCAACGCGTTGAGGTCCGCGAGCCATGTTCCGGGATTTGTCTGCAGCGCCGCCTCGGCGGCTATCAAGCCTGCCTCGACCCCCGTCGCCAAGGGGATGTACGCCAGATTCGACTCGAATTTCGTTGGCAAATACCAAGTCCCACCGTCCTCCGTCGTCGCCGAGCTATCGAGCGCGAGGCGCGGATCCTGCGCCGACACGAAATTCAAGCCGTTCTCTCCTTCACGATCCGCCACATTGAACAGCCGATAGTAAAAAAACTCATACGCGACTGAATACAGACTCGGCGTATAGGGAGCCGCATCATCGTTCGGCTGAAGAACCACATTAAACACAAAGCCAGTAGAGACATTCGCGACTGCGGTCGCCGCAGACGCGTATTGACCGCGATCCAGAAGCACTCGCCCCAGCCCCACACTGGCCAAGGCCATCACCGAATCGTTGCCGTAAGCGTCCGCGACCGCGGAGTCGAAGTGCGCTTCAGCCACGCCGAAAAGGGAGTCTGTCGTGAGCGGCGTCCCATACTGAATCCCCCCAGCCGGAGCTACGGCGTCGAGCGGCGTCCCCGCACAGTACGACTCCGCGAGAAACAGCTCCGCATAGCCCACAAGCGCATACGCCTCGCCCACGGACGATTGCGCGCGGGTCGGTTCGTACCGTGCCAGTAACGGCAGCGCGAGCAGCAGCGCGGACCGCGCCTGTAACAGCTGCCCCCACGGGCTATCCCCGGGCTCCTGGAACCCACCGCCGCCGGCAGTCGTTCGCGCGTCGACGTTGGCCTGGGGCGCGTTATACGAGAATCCGCTAAAGGTGAACTCATCCGTCAGCAAGGACGCCCATTCCACAACGTTGCCAGACCCGTCGAGCGCGCTGAAGAGTTGGCCCTCCGCCACATCGAACGCACCTTCCGCGCCCGTCTGGCTCTGCAGCGCCGAACCCGCTTCCACCCCGGACGGCGGCTGCACGCTCAACACGTCACTCGGCCTGCACCCGAGAACAGCGCCCACGACAATCCCGGTAACCGCAAAAGCCCGCATAGGTCTATAACCCCAAATTGAGCCGCACAACCCAATACCGCGCCAATGGTACCGCGCCGTAGTCGCCGCGCACATCATTATTGACAATATTGGCGCCGCCAACGCCGCCCTGCACGTTATAACCCGCGGTATTGCTCACTTCGGGGTCGACGCCCGAGTAGCGGGTCCACAACGCGAGGTTCCGAATCGCACCCGTCAGGGTGAGGCTTTGCGCTCGGAGCGCTCGAATGACCGCATGGGGCAGCGCATAGGTGAGCGAGATCTCGCGCACGCGCACAAACGACCCATCTTCAACATCGAGCGCATTAACGGCGTAGGCAGCCACCCAGTTCGCGCCCTCGCGCGCTTGCAACCAAAGCGGTGCAGTCGCCGCATTCGCGCCAGGCGTATTCGCCGAATTGTCTTCGGATTGCGCGACAATGTTGGCTACCTTGTACCCGCCGCGATAGTCCACCAGCCCGCCCAGCGTCAGTGCGCCGCGCCAAAGTCCCACATGGGTCGAAACCGACATTTCCCGTGCCGGCATACTGGGGCCCTGATATGTCGCCGAATCCACCAACCTCTCCTCATTGGGCTCGATGAGGCCATCGTGGTTTGCATCCCCATAGATCACGTCCTGCGCCCAAATCCCGTACAGCGGATAGCCTACCGCTTGCCGGAACTGTGCGTCATAGCCGGACACGGTCTGCGCAGTGATTCCCGGGGCGACCGCGAGCAGCACATTCTGGTTCACCGAGGCGTTGAGCGCGACGTTCCACGTGAGCGCTCGGTTCGCGACGAGCCCGACCGTGACGCTCCCTTCCACGCCGGTGTTCCGCACCTCGCCGACATTCTCCTGATACGTCATATAGTTGAACGTCTCACCCAAGTTCACGTTCACGAGCGCGTCGTGCGTGGTCTTTGCGTATGCCGTGACTGCCAGGCTCACCCGGTTCCCCCACCCACCCACGTCCACCCCCCCTTCGAACTCCGCCGAGCGCTCTGGCTGTAGGTGGGGATTTCCCGGCCAGGTGAGCTGCGAGCCGCTGACCGGTGCTCCCCCAGTACCGACTGCCGCGACCGCCGCGTAATAGAGTTGCAGTGCCGCGCCATTCATCGGTTGCACGCCCGACTCGCCAAACGCTCCCCTCACCCGCACTGTCGTGGCACCCTGGTTTATCGCCAGCCACGACACGCTGGCTTTCGGATACGCAGCGGTGCTGTATGCTCCACCAAACCCGCTTGCGGCATCGACCCGAAGTGCGCCGGTGAGATAGAGCCGATCAGCCACGCTGAGCTGTTCTTCCCCATACCCCCCCAGCGT